>DASXRU010000224.1:0-25750 GCA_036506395.1 Pyrinomonadaceae bacterium
GTAGAAAATCTTAAGAAGTTGGTCCGATTGGAGGTTTCTACAGAATGAAATGGTGCCTGGGTCTGTTCGCGGTGCTGGCAATGCTCTGCACTGCCGCCTCCTTTATCGCACTCGACGGTTCAGCAATGGCAAAATCTACCAGCCCCACTCAGGGACGATCCGCCAGCAAACGCGTCAGGAAATCCACGAGAACTACCAACCTGCCATCAGTCGACCAGCGCGTTAAGAAGCTGCACGAACTGCTCGCCGAGCAGTGGGAATACACGCTGCGCACCAGCCCCGAGTTCGCCTCGATTCTCGGCGACAAACGTTACAACGACAAGTTGAGCGACTTCTCGCAAACAGCCATAGAGAGCGACTTGCGCCAGCAGCTCATTTTTCTGCGAAAATTTGAAGCCATCGACACGACCGGCTTTCCGGAGCAGCAACAACTAAACCGCGACTTGATGGTGCGCAACCTTCGGCAACAAGTCGAGAGTGCAAAATTCAAGGAGTGGGAAATGCCGGTAACCCAGTTCGGCGGGATACATATTGATTCGCCGCAGTTGGTCAGCTCGCTGTCCTTCTCGACCATCAAGGATTACGAAGACTATGTCGCCCGCTTGAAACAAATTCCGCGCGCGTTCAATGAAACAACGGTCCAGATGCGAAAGGGAATGAAGGATGGACTGATGCCTCCCAGGATTCTCCTGCTGCAGGTGGCGGAACAGACTGAAGGCATCGCCAAACAGAACCCCGAAGAGACGCCTTTCGCGCAACCCACGACTAAATTTCCCAAAGAGTTTTCCGAGGCCGATCGCAAACGTCTGCGCGCGAGCGTCATCGCCGCCATCCGCGATCAGGTGCTGCCAACGTACGTCACGTTCGCGAAGTTTGTGCGTAACGAATACGCGCCGAAAGGTCGGACTGACATTGGAATCTGGGCTTTACCTCAGGGGAATGAGCGTTATGCGCTGGCGGTCCGCCGCCAGACGACTACCAACATGCAGCCGGAAGAGATTTACCAACTCGGCCTGCGCGAAGTGGCGCGAATTGAAGCTGAGCAAACAACCATTGCCAGGCAACTTGGTTTCAGCGATTTGAAAAGCTTCAAGGAGTCGTTGAAGACGAACCCTGACGTGCACGCAAAATCTCGTCAACAGATTCTCGACGAATATCGCACCTACACGGATCAAATGTGGCAGCGGCTTCCCGAGATGTTCGGTCGCTTGCCTAAAGCGAAGCTCGAGATCCTGCCGGTTGAAGCCTTCCGCGAGAAGGAAGCTTCCACCTCCTACAATCAGGGCACGCCGGATGGTTCGCGCCCCGGCCACGTGTTTGTCAATACGTACGACTACGAACATCAGTTGACGATTAATAACGAAGACACCGCGTACCATGAAGGTGTACCGGGTCATCACATGCAGATCTCCATAGCGCAAGAGCTGCCGGAGTTACCGCCATTCCGCCAGCAGGCCGGCTATACCGCTTACGTCGAAGGTTGGGCGCTCTATTGCGAAGGGCTGGGGAAGGAAATGGGGGTTTATCAGAACCCCTACAACGACTACGGGCGTCTGGACGATGAAATGTGGCGCGCGGCGCGACTGGTTGTGGACACTGGTATCCACTACAAGAAATGGAAACGCGAACAAGTGGTCCAATATCTGCGCGATCACTCCAGCCAGAACGAAGCCTACTTCCAGGCCGAAACCGACCGCTACATTGCCTGGCCAGGGCAAGCGCTGGCGTACAAGATTGGCCAGTTAACAATCCTGCGCCTACGCGAAAAGGCCCGGACGGAGCTTGGTAATAAATTCGACATCCGCGCTTTCCACGATGAAGTGCTGGGCGCCGGGGCTTTGCCAATGGATGTGTTCGAGCAGCGCATCAACGCCTGGATTCAGAGAGTAAAGTCCGGCGGCAAGAGTTAGACAGGATTAACAAGATTCACAGATAGGTAAGGCCAGGTCGTGTCCAAAGGGCGATGATTGCACCTAAACTACTTGATCGAGTTCAGGACCGTGCGCGTGCCTGGTCTGTAACTATCGATGAAATGAGGGAAACAGAAAGTTCCGTAATCGCTTTCGGCTGCCATGACAATCGACCGGTTGTCTTAAAGGTCATCAAAAATTTGGGAGACGAGTGGCGCTCGGGAGAAATTCTCGCGGCGTTCGACGGAAAGGGGTTCGCGCGCGTTTATGAATATATCGATGGAGCGGTTTTGCTTGAGCGTCTAAGGCCAGGCACATCACTCGAGCAGACTGCCGTAAACGGCAAGGACGAGGACGCCACAAATATACTGGCTGGCATCATTCAGCAGATGTCTCCGCGAGAATCGCCCAAAGCCTGCGCCACAATTCCAGATTGGGCGAAAGGTTTCGAGCGCTATCTCGCAACGCGTGATGACCAGATTCCGAGGGACCTCGTTGAAGACGCTCACCAGCTTTACTTAGACCTGGGCGCAAGCCAGCGTCGGCCGAAACTGCTTCACGGTGATCTGCAGCACTACAATGTTTTGTTTGACTCAAAGCGCGGCTGGTTAGCCATTGACCCGAAGGGCGTAATCGGCGAGATCGAATATGAAATCGGCGCAGTCCTTCGGAATCCGTTTGAACGACCTGAACTGTTCGCGGCGCGTTCAACTATTGAGAGACGGCTCAACCAGTTCGCTCGCAGACTCAACCTGGATACCGGGCGAGCCCTCGCCTGGGGGTTTGCCCAGGCGGTTTTGTCGGCGATATGGAGCATTGAAGATGGTTTTGCGGTGAACGCGACAAATCCCCCTCTAAGATTAGCCAATGCCATTCGACCTATGCTCCGCACATACGGCAGCGTCAAGATTCACAAGATAGGCAAGAAAACTACGACCTCCTTTTCTTAACGAACTATCTTGTGAATCCTGTAAATCCTGTCGACATATTTCTGGGGGGAAACTAACGTTGAGCGCTCAGGCAACAGCGAACGACAGCACCAATGCCATGGAAGTATTGCGGGCGGCGCTAAAGAGCCAGTATCACGCCGCCCTCGCGATGCTGGGGCAGGCGATTGAGCGATGTCCTGATAGCCTCTGGGCCAGTCGCGATTACCTCAATCCATTCTGGCGAATCGCTTATCACGCGCTGTACTACTCCCATCTGTACATCCAGCCGAACACAGCTACCTTTCGCCCCTGGGAACATCACCAGACGGGGATTCAACACATGGACGACATACCGGGGCCACCGGATATCGAGGCGCAGTTGGAACTGCCGGACCGGCCACTGCAAACTGGCGAGCCATATTCGAAGGAGCAGATGCTGGCATACTGGAGCGTTTGCGATCAGATGGTTGATGATGCCGTGGATGCGCTCGACCTGCTGGATCCGGAAAGCGGATTCAGTTGGAAGAAGATGTCCAGGCTCGAACATCAAATGGCGGCCGTTCGTCACATTCAACATCATACGGCGCAACTCGCGGAGCGTGTGCGGGCATCGACGAATACGGGCATCGATTGGGTGAGCGCCCGCCGCAAAGGCTGATAAGGGGTCACTCCGAAATAACCAGCCACTTATGAAACGAGTAGCGAAACAACGAAAGCCCACCGGAAGCAAGAAGCATCTGCTACGAGTTCGGCGTATTTGTACCGCGCTGCCGGAGACGACCGAAAAACTCTCGCACGGAGAACCGACCTTCTTCGTCCGCAAGAAGGTATTCGCAATGTTCTCCAACAATCATCACAACGATGGGCACATTGCAGTGGTGATACCTGCAGCGATTGGTATTCAGGCCGTGCTGATCGAAGCAAGCCCGGTGAAGTTTTACAGACCGCCTTACGTCGGGGTGCGCGGTTGGGTTGGCATCGAGCTGGATCGCGTCAACGATGAAGAGTTGGCTTTGCACCTGCGCGAGGCCTGGCGCCTGATTGCACCGGAAAAGTTGCAAGCCCTGGCTGGGATGGGCGAGGGCTAATTCAGATTGTAGTGAAAGGAAAATGCCCCAGATCGTCATCATCGGAGAAACCGTTGAAACGGTTCCAGCATTTGTAAGGAGCTTTCCCCACCGGGCTAAAGCCGCGGTGTGAATGAGATGGCTATCTTATGAGCGTCTGCTGCTCGGCGCTGATCAGCCAGCGCCCGCCCTGTTTGACGAAGGTATCAGTGATGCGGGCCCGGTAAGTTTGGTTATTCCTCAGTGTCTGAGTTTGAATGTAGGACAACACCGCCGAATCTCCACTAAGGCTTACCAATTGAGCGTCGGTGATGGTCCAGAACTTGGTCATTTTGTCAGGCTTGGTGGCCGACAATATTTGATTCTTGGTTTGGGTTGTGCCGTCGGCCGATGTGCCCACATAGTTTTCGGCCATATTGCGGGCCAGCACCGAAATATCTCCGTTGAAGCTGGCAGTAGTCAATTCATTCTCGAGCTTCATCAACTCCGCTTTCACCGCTTCACGATCTGCCGCAGGGTCGGTTTCCGCCCGCCTCTCGTTACTATTCGTATTCGACGGGGTAGAATTGGCCGCTGGCTTCATCTTGTCGCTAAGATTGCATAGGGACAACATTGCGAATAAAGCCGTGACAGCTAGAATTGATTTCATTGGTATCACTTATTCCTATCAAAGATGCGCAGAGCCGATTGTTTGTAAGCCAAAGATCACAGCAAGTCAAATGAGGATTAGTGCCTGGCTGCGGAGACAAAAGGATTCAGGAGGAAACGAATGTCAGACGAACCAGTGGTTATCAAAACCTTTTCAAATGAAACAGACGCCGAAATGGCTCACCAGGTACTCGAGGAATCAGGCGTGCGGGCCTTCGTATTCAAGGATGATGCCGGAGGTATGGAGCCACACCTTCAACTAACGGGAGGCGTTCGTTTGGTCGTCAAGCGAGCAGATGCTGAGCGGGCCCGGCAGTTACTTCAGACATCGGAAGGGTCGTCATAGGCTGCGCCGCGGCCACGGTCGTTCAATGGCGACGTTCGACGTCAAGAAATAGCAGGCGCCTTTTATGCGGATCCTTGAAACAGATCGCCTGATTCTTCGCTGGCTTGAGGTTGAAGACGCAGAGTTCATCCTGCGCCTCCTTAATGAGCCTTCCTTCCTTCGTTTCATCGGAGACAAGGGCGTTAGAACTATTGATGACGCGCGCGACTTTATCCTGAACGGACCTGTTCATAGCTATGAACGGTTTGGTTTTGGACTGTACTTGACTGAGTTGAGGGAGACGCAAGTCCCGATTGGAATCTGTGGCCTTTTAAAACGGGATTCACTCGAGAATGTCGATGTTGGTTTTGCTTTCCTGCCTGAGTTTTGGAAGCAGGGGTACGCAATTGAGTCTGCGGCCGCTGTGATGGCTTATGGCAGAAATACCCTTGGCCTGGAGCGTATTGTGGCAATTACTTCTCCCGGAAATGATGAATCAATCAAAGTTCTGGTAAAGCTCGGCCTGGAATTTGAACGCACGATCAAACTGTCTGAAGATGGGCCCGATATTGAATTGTTTGGGCCAGGCGCGGCGCAAGCTGCCGGAGAGCACTCGCTGACTGAGTAAGAAAAATGTATTGTTCATTATGCGGTACGACAGTGACGTCGAGCCTGGGTTATTGAAATCGGTGAGGTGTTATTATGAATTGTCCTGTTTGTAAAACTGCTGAGTTGAGCTTAAACAAACTGGAGTCGGATCTTTCTTCGCTGAGCTGCGCCAATTGTGGCGGAAACTGGATCCGGGGCGCCGAATATTGGAAGTGGCTGGAACAGCATGGCGAGAACCTGCCGGAGTCGAAAGATCAAACTAATGATCTGCCCCTCTCGGAGACGCAAGAGCACCTTGACTGTCCGGAATGCCGCTGGCGAATGGTGAAGTATCTGGTCGGGCGCGGAACGGGTTTCACGCTGGATCATTGCCACGCCTGCAAGGGAATCTGGTTCGACAAAAACGAATGGGAGGTCTTGCGGAAGCGCAACCTGCATGATGACCTGAATTCAGTGCTGACGGAATTCTGGCAAGCAGAGGCGTTGAAAGAGGAAAGAAAGAAGCGCTTAGAGCGGATCTATATCAGCAAATTTGGCGTTGATGATTATGCGGAGATTAAGAGGATGCGGGCATGGCTTACCGGGCACCAGAAAAAACAAGAGTTATTAGCCTATCTGACTGACGAAAACCCGCTGGATATTTAATTGTTGGTGGTCGCGGTCTAACAATCCATCTGAGGCCTTTGAGTCAAGAGAGTCTTTTACATCTGGGAAGCTTTTGCCTTGATCAGTAATTAGTGAGGAGAAGGAGCACATATGTACCTGACACTTTCCCTGACAATCTGCATCATCGCGCCGGCTTTGTTTCAAGGGACAGCGGTTAGGTCGCGAGAAGCAACCGCCGTGGCCGAGCTTTCTCGATTGGAGACTATTTGGAACGAGGCGTACGTGCGCGGCGATGCTACCGCTCTCGACCGTCTATGCGCGGACGATTTAGTGGTCACGATGTCTGACATGCAGGTTTTGAACAAAGCGAAGGCGATCGGGATTGTGCGATCCGGGAAGGTGAAATTTCAGCGCTACGAAACGTCAGACATCCGCATACGCGTGTACGACAAGGCGGCTGTCGTAACGGGCCGACTACAAAGAACACGCAATGCCGGCGGCCACACGGCGGAGGATGATTGGCGATTTACAAAGGTGTACATCCGTCGGGCTGGTACCTGGCAGGTTGTCGCCTGGCACGCTTCGACAGTCGCCCTTACGGTGAGTAAGCTTGCGGCTCGAGGAGTCGAGTTCACCCAGGAGTCCAGGACCACGGCTATGGCCTGGTCACGCACTCCAAGGCTCCGGGCGACTTCGTTGTCCAGCTATACCAACCCAAATACGAAAAGTGACAGCGACGAAGAAATCTGGCGAGTATGAATCGGGCAGAATTAACGAAGCAGCGCCAGCTCGCTACCGGTTGAAGCATCGAGCTTTTTCAATGTGTCCTCAGCGCGTTTCAGGTATTTACTGCCCTGCCGCCAATTGATGGCAACAGTGTAAGGAACGGTCGAGGCATAGGCGGTATCTGAAGGGGTGCGAATTGCCGGCGAAACCAGATCAGAGACATTTATAACCCGGGGTTGATAAATTTTCCGCCACCAAAGCCCGCCATCCTGATAAGAAAACAGCGCATTGGCAAGTTCATTCTTTAATCTGTTCTGCGGCAGCCAGGAAAGTATCAGCTCAACATCAGCGGAAACTTTTTGCAGGTCGCTAGTGAAGCGTTCGGCAGGAACCCGAACGAGCTTGGGACTCGCCTCGAAGTCTCCCAGCGAGTTGTAAACGACTACTTCGCTTTCCAATATTTTGAGAGCTGAAATAACACGTCCCGCCAGCGCTCGATCATTCTCTCGCTCTGTTTCCCTGTCGCCAAGTCTGCCTGAATCGCTGCGGCCGGTTTTGAGTAATGCGATTGCGCCTCTCGCCCAACCCACATGCAAACGTGCTTTAGCGAGTAGCAGGTCACGCCGCGAGCCGAATGTGCTGTCACACAATCTTCGGTAAGCGCCTGGTTTTTCAGTGGCGCATTTCGAGGCGGCAGACTCCGGAGCTTCAACATGATTCAAATCAACTGCAGCCGCCTCATAAAAATAGACGGCCGTTGCAATATCGGTCTTTAGATCGCCTTCCGGCAGATTGCTAACAGTCTCCTGGGTACTTTCAAACAATTTTCTTGCGCGAGCTTTGTATTCGGCAAAGTCTCGGTTCGCGATGACGGCATCAATCTGTTCCAGCTGGGCGACGACATTTTCGGCTTTCGTCAGTTGTTTCGCACTCAGGCTGGATGGATCAGTTTGAGCAGGCGCGGCCACCTGTAAAAGGAATAAGAGAACGGAAAGGGCAAATAGTGATCGTGTCATCTTCAAATATGTTTCTGATCCCCCGGAAGGCGCATTAATACGTCGCCTGCGGACCGCAGAACTTCAAGCTTTCCGCCGTGAGTGGCTGGAATCTAATTGAGTTGCATGAAATGTAAACTAACAATACGAGTAACTTTCCCCATTGCCTTGTCTTTTTGGGTGGGCGTCGAATGTCTGCATCTGATCGTGCTTGCGAATTCGCGTCGCCTCAGTCAATTCAACGCTTGCTCTCGGAGGTATAACAAGACCTATGCCAAGAGAGGCGCAGCTACCGCGGCCAACCTGGCTCCGGTGAATTCACTCGAAATTAGTGACCGCGAACCTCTCGGATCAGTTTCCCCACGATTCTCTTTTGTTATTGTTTGAACGTAGTTGGTCACACTGCGGCGGCGTGCCGACCCAACACTGGGGAGATTTGCCCCACACATGGCCCGCCAGGTTTTTCCCAGGCACACGGGTGCCTGTCGTAGGATCAAGGCCTGTCGATGTCTGGAAACCGAGCGACCGGGTGAACTTATTCAAGTCAACCGTTCCGAGTAAGGGGATGAGGTTTCGCTACGCGGCGGGGTCAGAATTTCGAGAGGATCCCGGGCATGATTCCTGGAGGTTGAAGCTTAAAGAGTGAATCGATAGGTAATGGAGGCTGTAACGAGTACTGGCTGACCGTCAACCTGCGTAGGCTCAAATTTCGCCTGCTTTGCGGCAGCAACAGCCGCATCCTGCAGAAAAGGATGACCTCCCACTGCATGAGCTTCGATAACGTCACCCTTCTCATCAATAGTGACGTATACGGTGATTGAGCCTTCGGCTCCCGCGTCCTTCGCGTTCTGTGGATAAGCCGGCTCCGGCAAGCTGATAGCTCTGCCATTCACGATCGTACTGCGAGATGAAGCGCGCGGTTTTGAGAAAATGGGATCGCCGGCGACGAAGGCCACCGCTTTTTGCGCGCGAATGAATCCCTCGCCACGAGCCGTAAGTCCTGCCTGGCCGGCCAGCGTATCCAGAAAGGAGTTTAGAAGCTCTTTACCGTCTATCTTGAAGCTGGTAACACCGGTCATCTTCGTGTCGCGGTCATTGTATTGAAGGTTCAGATAGCGAAACTTTCTTTTTGCGAGTAGCGCCGGCAGTCCCAGGATTCCCACTGTGCTTGCGATGACGGTTCCCCCCACCGGGCCAATCGCGCTCCTCGACTTTGTGTCTGGAGTGGCCGCAACGATCGCGAGGTAAGGTATAGACAAAACTTCCTTCTGTTTCTGATCGTGAAAAACCAGGCGCCGGTTGGCATCGTCGAGGCTGAGCGATCCCACGATCTTCCGGCTGAAGCCAGCCACACCGCCCTCGTATCTTGCCTTCACATTAGTCAGATGCGCTGCCGCCGGCTGCGGCTGGGCAACTTTATCCTTGGCGGGATCGGTCTCATTGAGCCGTGGTCGCTGCCCGAGCGAAGTGACCGTCAAAGCTACGATTGTAAAAAGCGTGATTAGTATGCTGGAAAACTTTGACATAAAAACCTCTCTCTTTCGCTAAGAAACAACTGCAGGGACGCTCAAAATGCAGGCCCGCTTGCCCGTCCGGATGTGTTTACTCCCGACCACACCGGTATCTTATAGAGAATCCACCAAAGGAAGATCTGCGCTCCCAGAATGAAGAGGCCGGCCAGTATGCCTGTGTACGATGCGCGCCGTCCTGCATGACTCTCGATCCGGTATGACGCGAACAAGCCAACAATTCCCATCACTACGGCGCCGGGGCAGAAAAGTATTCCCAGGTAGGGAACAAGCGAATAAGTTAAGAAAGCAAGCGCCGTCGTAGAAGCGCCGTTGCGATTATGTGTTTCGAGAATGATCTCCACCGGGCTTGCTTCACTGCCTGCGCGTGGCGTAACCGAAGAATGGCTTTACGGACTTGCCGTCTGCATGGGACCTGACAGACTGGAAAGTCTGTCCTACTTTACTTTCGGGCGCGCACCAGTTGCTCGGCCGAAGGCGCGTAACGAGTGGTGCGCAATCTGCCGCCAATGAAGGTGTATACGACGCCGTCCTTCAAGTTGCGATAGACCGAAATATCATGATCGTCCTGGCGGTCGAAGTCGCGATTCTTCGTCAGGTTCATGGAATCGGGAGTGTCTGACGATCTCTCATGCTGCAAAATGATCTGCAGCACAGTGCCTTCGATTTCCGGTCGCAGCTTTTTATTGGCAACGAATTTTGCGCTAACGAAACTGACCGTAACCGTCCCTCCAGCGACGATGAAATGCAATGTTCCATCTTCTCGTGGTGCGCCGCTGGAAGGTCCCAGGACCCGAGCGACGTCGGCGCGCCGCGATTTCAAAGGCTCAATTCCACTCCAGGAGGCGGCGTCCGATTGCGGCGCAATCAGAACTCGTAGAGCTACGACCAGAACGAGGATACGCAAGAGTTGCGGCCCGGACACAATACTTTGGTTCGAATTCCTCATGCAGCGAATGCTACCGCAAATCCATTGACTCGTTCAAAGCTGAAAAAGCGCCGAACGAGCAACTCCTCACGATGGTTTCTGCGCGACTGGTCGCACGCGTTCCAATGACTCTTTGAAATCGGAATCATCCGGCGCGGCTTGTAGCGCTTTTTGGTAAAGCGCGAACGCCTTAGCGTACTGCTTGGTTTTTTCGTACGCGTAGCCCAGCTCGCGATAGACGTTCAGGTCCTGAGGCGCCTTTGCGTTGGCGCGCTCAAAAGCAGCAATGGCTTTGGGAAAGTTATTCGCACGCGAATGGGCCACCCCGAGCAAGTACAACGTAACGGCTTTCGCATTTGCGCCCGCAACTGGTTCAAGCGCTGCGGCCGCGCGCGGATACTGTTTTGCCGAAATCAGCGCCTGGCCGAACAGTCGCACTGCGTCTTCGTCAGTGCGCACGCGCGTCAAGCCCTCGCCGGCGCGCACTGCGCTCAAATTGTCAGCATCGGCTTTTGGTGTATCACCTTCAGTGCCGGCGCGGCGAAGGTAGGCAGAAGTCAGTGAAGCCCAGGCAGAAGCAAGTCGCGGATCGCTTACCGTGGCGCGATTTAGAGCGGCGATTGCCGCGTCAAGATCCCCGCGCGTCAGCGCCATCTGGCCCAGAAAATACAACGATGCCGAATCTCTGGGATTCGCCTTGACCGCGGCATTGAATGAGCTCTCGGCGTCTTTTGTTTTTCCCGTTTTGAATTCCGCCAGACCGCGATAATAAAGGAAGGCCGCATCGGGCTTAGCGCCGGGCCGCGTAGTCGCGCTAACGAGAAGCGGCAATGCCTGCTCGAATTTTTCGCTGAGCACATAAGCTTCAGCCAGTGCGTCTGCCGTGTGCGAATCTTCCTGACGCGCGGCCCGTTGCAGGTCTAGTGCTTTTTGCAGATCACCTGAGGCGTCCGCGTACTGCTTCAAACTCAGTTCGGCAAATCCGGCAATCTTCCAGGCCTCGGGGTCAGTCGGATAGCTGGCAGCAATTTGCTTTGCTTCCTTAGCGGCGGCCGCGTATTGCTTCTGCTGTAGCAGTTCGTAGGCATGCGTCGTATCTGACGAGACAGGACCGTCGCCGACAGGCTTAGCAGGCTTCACATCCACCAACGGCGCATTCTTGTTCGTAGCCGGTGGCGACTTGGGCGCCGGGCCCAAAAGAGTATCAGGAGGAGTCACCCGCCGGGGGCGAGACGACTGCGCGTTAACCACCAGCGCAGAAGTCGCAAAAATACAAGTAAAGAGGATGATCGGGCGAACGTAGTTACGTGTCATCTGGTAATTCTTTCTGGGGAAAGTCCTATTAGTCGAGGCGCGAGCTGCGCTTTGCGAATCTGCGATGCTTCCGGGGAATACTTGGTTCGCCCGGCGCCCTTCAGCGTAGTGCTTTGCCGGGCAAAAGAAAAGCGGCCCGGGAGAGCTTCCCCGGCCGCTGGTAGGACAGACATTCCTGTCTGTCATTCTCAAGTAGGCGAGCCAGACAGGCAGGAATGCCTGTCCTACTCCTAGAAGCTCAATTTGAAGCCAAACTGAAACTGCCGCGGGTCGAAGGAAGCCGTGGGACGGCTGTAGTAGCGGCCATTGCTGGCACGCTGTTTGAAAGCGTTAACGTCGTCGATGAACGACGACGCGGACCCTTCGTTGAAACGATTGAAGAGGTTGAAGCCCTCGGCAATGATATCCAGCCGTACGCGGTCACCGAATCGCACGGCGCGAGTCACCCGCATGTCCAATGACGCGAAGGTATGCGTTATGCCGGAATTACGGCCGAGATCTCCTGAGGTGAAAACCCCATTGGTGATCAGCGGAGCACAGCCAAGGGTGCCCGCAACACAGAGCGTTCCATCAGACAGAACACTGGGACGGTCAGTCTGGTTCGATTGATCGTTGTTCGTATCCTGATTGCTCAGAATATTGAATGGCCGCCCGGAAGAGATCTCGAAGATTGGGGACACCGTGAAGTCGGATAAGAAGCGCTGTAATCCGCTACCGGAACGCCACTCTGCCGGGGAGGCTATCACGGAGCTGAATACGAACCGGTGGCGTTGATCGAATAGCGAGTCGGCTCGCTCAGCACGGAAGTTCCGATTGTCCTGCGGCAGCAGAAGCGTTTGCAGATCGGATGAATCATCGATCGAATGTGACCAGGTATAGGAAGCGAGGAACTGAAAATTATTAGCGAAGCGTCGCTTGAGATCGATGTTCATCGCGTTGTAGTTGGAATTTCCGTCGGATACCTGGGCATTCACCGAGCCGAACGGCGAGACGACGCCGGGCGTGCGCAACGTGCCGCTGGCGGCCATTGCTCCATTCAAGACCGCCGGCGTGACCGCGCCGGCAGTTAGCGCTTGTACCAGGAAGTAGTTAGGTGCGCTCGGGCGAAAGAAGTTGGCGGCCGCTGGAGCGATGACTCCGCCGCGGGTGGTGACGGAGATCAGCCCGGGAATCGGCTGGGCCACGATGTTGGAGCAAAGTGAGGGGTTGACCGTCAACGCGGCGGTCGTGCTGGTGGGCAGTGTGCCGAAGCAGCGCACGAAGTTTGCAATTTGCAAGTCCGTTCGCGGCGCATTTATGTCCAGTGGATGCGGCAGGTGGTGCGCACCGACAAAAAGATAGCTGGCCGACAAAGCCATGTTCCTGGTTAGTCTCCGCTCAATCGCAAAATTGGCTTGATTCGCATAGGCGTATTCGAAGTTCTTACTGACATGCAGCGTGAAAGGCAGCACCGGGCCAAACCCGGGAAACGTCTGATCATTGAAACGCTGCCGACCAGCTTGATATTGGGAGGTCGAAGCAGCGCCGGGTGTGCAGTTGAACCCAGGAACGGCGCCGGGAAAATTACAAACAACCACGGTTCCCTGAAACACCTGCGTAGCGTTCAGCAGCGCGGTCGGACTTGGACCACCCTGCGGCGTCAAAATCGCCTGCTGCTGTTGAGCCGCGTCCGCGATGTCGGAGTTGAAGGCGATAGCCAACAGGGGATGGTCATAGAACATGCCAAAGGCCCCGCGGATGACGGTTTTCGCGTCGCCTTTCACGTCCCACGCCAGGCCAACCCGCGGCGCATAATTGTTTTTATCGCGCGGAAAGCCTTGTTGCACATTTAATGCATCCTGTGCCGCGAGAATATCGCTCGCTGAAAGGTTAATGCCGGAGAAAGGATCACGGACGCCTACAGGGGCGATCTGTTGGGTCAACTCATAGTCGTACCGAACACCATAATTAAAGGTAAGGTTGGGTCTGATTTTCCAGGAATCCTGAGCGAACCAGGCCATGGGTTTGTTGCTGATCCTACTAATCGGATTGCCAAAGCCCTGGATGTAGTTGGTCGGAAGTCCCAGGCCATACTGTTGCACGGCGGTGAAGTCGGGCGCCGCGATTCCGCCGACCGTGGGGAATGCCGCGACGGACGTCGCGCTGAGCCCACCAAAGTTATAAAGGCCGGCAAAGTTCAACTCAAAAATCGCCGAGGGTATCCGCACCTGAGCATAGTCGCCGCCGAATTTGAACGTGTGATTGCCGGCGATGAAATTCAGGTTGTCAGTCCATTCGTAGCGAGTTTCAGTGCGCACCACTGGCGAGAAAAGTTCGCGGCCGATGAAAGCAGTGCCGGAAATATTGAAAGCAACCGCATCGCCATTTTCTGATCTGAATGTTGCGCGGCGCTCGCCAAAATTAAACCTTAACTCGTTAACCATGTTGCTGGACAGAGTCGAGGCCAGCGTAGCCACGGTGGAAAAATCGCGCAGTTTCTGGTGGCCGGTACGTGAGAAATCGTTTTGACCAAGTGATTGGTTTTGCGACTCCACCTGAATTCCTGTGATCGAACTCGGGTTATAGCCGAAGCGGAAATTGAACTGATGGTTTTTGGTAACCTGGTGATCGATGCGGAACGAGTTGTAGGTAGTTCTGTCAGTTACTGGAAAGATCTTTAGCAAGTCGTTAAGGGGACGAAACGCGATCAACTGTCCGGCGGCGTTGGTGGTCCCGGAAGGAACAGGTGCGCCCGAAAGGAAGAATCGCGGGCCAATTGTCGCGCCCAGCCCCACCCCCGGCACAGACCCGGCATTCGGCAAGGGGTTGCTGCCCGTAAGCGCCGTCGAGCCGCCGCTGGAGGCGAGATAAGCATACTGCACTCCCGCTCCTATAAGCGCTGCGTTACCTGTGCCCAACAGAGTGTTGATGTATGTAACCTGTTGAGCGTTTAGGTTGCGAAAAGTTACCGGTCCTAATCCGGTAAGAGGAATTGTCACCGAGCCAGTCAGGCCCTGCGCCACATTGCTGGTGAAGAATCCCGACTCGTCGCGGCGCCGCTGCTCAAAAGCGAAAAAGAAGAAGGTGCGGTCGCGATCGAACGGACCACCGAGCGTCAAGCCGTATTGAGTTCGCCTGAAGGCCGGCTCGGCGACTGGCGCAAACGGATTACGGGCCTGAAAACTCTTGTCTCTGATAAAACCAAATACGTTCCCGCGAAATTCATTGGAGCCGCTCTTGGTAACAACGTTAACAACGCCGCCGGCCGAACGTCCAAACTCCGGCGCAAAAGAATTCGTCACCACCTGAAATTCCTGCACTGCTTCCTGACTAACGGTCGAGCGCGAGGCATTGACTGAGTTATCTGTGTTGTCCGCGCCATCAACCTGAACGAGATTTGAACGGCCGCGCTGGCCGCCAAAGTTCAGGCCGGTGGTTGGGGCTGGTCCAATTGGGCGTCCGTTGTCGCGACCCACGGTCGAAGACGTCAGCGCGAAAGAAAGATAGTTGCGCTCGTTGATCGGCAGATTCTCGATGCGCTGTTGCTCGATAGTATTAGCCACAGCGGTGCGGCTGGTCTCGACCACCGGCTGATTTTCTGACGTGATGTTGACCACCTCAGTGAGCTGGCCAAGCTCCAGAGCAACGTCCAAATCTGCGCGCGACCCCACGGTCAACTTGTAAGACGGGATGACGGCTTTCTTGTAGGTGGGAGCTTCGACTGTAATTTCGTATTCTCCCGGAGGCAGATTGATGAGCTGGTAGTAGCCGTCTCCATTCGTAGTCACTTCGCGCGTGAAATTAGTCGCGAGGTTGCGAGCCTTCACGGCGGCGTTGACGACCACGGCTCCCTGCGGATCACGCACATATCCCTGCAGGTCAGCTGCGTTCGCCTGCGCCTGGGCCATCACAGCGCCGGTGCAGATCAGCGTTGCGAGGCAAATAAACAGAAGCCGGATCGAGACGTTAAGCAATTGCGTAGGGGACGCAAACATAATCTGATTCTCCTTGAAAACTCAGGTTAAGGTACTCGGGAGACTGCCAGCGCTAAAAGGAACGAATAATCCACCATCGCCGATTAGATGGCCGGTCGCTCGCTTCTGACCGCGAACGGATTCTCCCACAAGACCGTCCGTTAGGTAGTGACTGTTAAGGAGCGCAGTGGGCGCGCATCGTCAGTTACATTGCCTGTGCGGGAACGCCGTGTCACCAATCGAACGCACATGGCTGTCTTTTACAGCAAAAGGTGCACGCGTGGCAAGGAATTAAATGTGGCGACCAGAGTTTATCCGCGGTTAGGCGCGTTGCTTTCCGATGCCGCGTTCCGTTTTGTAAAGCGCTCTTTGCGTCCACCTCGTGTCGCCAATGCCAGGCCACACCGCAGGCGATCGCTGGTGCCAACGATGCGAATCGCGGCTTCCGCCAGCCCAGGCACAAAAGCCGCGCGCCGCATGGCGCAGCACAATCGCAAGCGACCGCCGAACCTTTCACGGTAAAGATCGCGGTACGCCTGGGCCACGTTTGCGAACTCCCTGCGCGCATTTAGCCGGGGCAGGTAGCAGGTAACAACCTCAGCCGCCAGCTCGCCACTCTCCAGCGCCATCAACATTCCGCTTCCCGTGAACGGATCGATGAATGAAGCTGCGTCACCGATAGAAAGCAGTCCATCCGCTGGCGCGAGGTTCCGACGTCCAAAGCCTTCGAGCGAAACCGCCAGCCATTCACTATGAGTAACGGCGTGGCCCAGCGTGTGCGCCGCCCGCACGTTCTGCCAGACAACTTTCCGCATCACTGTCTCTGCATTCGCTCTGCAGTCGCGTACGTCACGCGCCGATGCGATAAAGCACAGATTGCTGAGCCCGCCTTCGATGCTGCTAAGTCCTCCGTAGCCGCCGCGATAGAAATAGATCTCGCAAGCGCCGGGCGCGAGCTGCGCGCCTTCGAGGTGCGCCTTGAATGCCACCATACGCGCACGGCGTTTTGCCCTGGCACTGCTCTGCAATTCAGTTTGCAAGCGCCGAGCCAGCACGCGCCCCCTTCCGGTGGCGTCGATTGTTATGGGTGCTTCATGGCGAACCTCATCGCCGTTTGCCTTAAAGCGCACTCCTGTGACCCGCCCGTCTTCCGTCATCAGACCAACGGCTTGCGTCTCTTCGAGCACCGTGACTCCGGCAGCGCCTGCGCGCCGCAACAAGCGCTGATCCATTTCCGCGCGACTCATGCCCACGGCCACGTCACCTGCGCCGAACCACAGGCTCGGTACGCTGACGCTGTTGCCGCTGCGCGCGTAAAAAACCGTCTCCCTAAGCGCTGCTCCGCGCACTGCATTAATCTGTTCTGCAACGCCAAGCTTCTCGAAGTGCGGTAAACATTCGGGGGAAATGAACTCGCCACAGAGCTTCGCCCGGGGAAACTTTTTTTGCTCGGCGAGGAGTACGCGCACGCCGCGCGTCGCCAGGTGAATGGCCGCGCTCGATCCGGCTGGCCCGCCCCCGGCAATGATCACGTCGAAGTTGAACAAATTACTCATGCTGACTCGAAGGCAAAATGTTTAGGGTCGGGCTAACGCCCGACCAGGCGGGCGCTGGCCCGCTGCCAAGCCCGCTGCTAAAGATTGTCCCGGGGGTGTGGCTGACAAAACCAGGCGCGATGGAAAGTGGTTCTCAACGACGACCCTTGCAAGTCCCGCTTGATGGCCAAGCTTTTCCAACTCTTCAGGTTTGAAGCTGCGCAAGATCGAAAGCGCGCCGTCTTCGCGTATCAAACGATTGTGTAGAAAAAGGCGCCCCACTGTGATGTAAAAGTAATAGGCGATGGGATGCCGGTGCAAATCGATGACGAAGATTCCGCGGCGGGCTACGCGGCTCATTTCGCGCATCAGTGCCATGACTTGCTCGTCCGGAAAATGGTGCGTGAACAACGAACACATCGCGTAATCAAACTGTCCATTAGCGAATGGCAATCTGAAGGCATCACTGCGCACCGCGCAAATTTCCGGAAACTTGCGCGACTCCTCGAGGATGGCGCGGGCAGATCGCGCGTTCAGCTCGAGTCCGACGAGCAGTGCCTGACGATCTTTTTCATGCGCCCACTCTGCGGTAACCCGCAGCAGCTCGCCTGATCCGGCGCCCACATCGAGGACTGAAAACCTCTTCAGATCAATCCGTTCGATTTCTTTCAACAGGGAGTTTCGCAGCGCTTGCGCATCGCCCAGCCATTCATTTACCCGCTGCAGCTCGACAATGCAGCCCTCATATTCTTCGGGCGTATAATCGCCTTTGTCGAGATGCTCGAGCTCGTAACTGCGCTGGCGAAATCGTCCGAACATAAGAAACGCTTCAGGTCTAAAGTTCAAGTTTCAAGGTCAATCTCCAAAGTCCCGCTAAAACCCCGCCGAGCCTTTGCAGCTTGAATCTTGAAGCCTTCAAACTCTCTCGACTACCAGCGCACTATTCTTTGACCCGAAGCCGATGCAGTTGCACAGGGCCACGTTGACCTCTGCTTCGCGCGATTCGTTCGGCACGTAATCGAGATCGCAATCGGGATCAGGCTCATCGAGATTGATCGTTGGGGGGATAATGCTGGTGTGCATGGCGCAAAGGGTCGCGCCCAAACCTGCAGCGCCGCTCGCGCCCTGGGGATGGCCAATCTGGGATTTCGTCGCCGACATCGGAATGCGAGCAGCGTTACAATTCAGTGCCAGCTTCAGCGCACTGGTCTCGATGCGATCGTTCAGGAGCGTTGAAGTACCGTGGAGGTTTATGTAGTCAATGTCCTTTGGTTCAATGCCGGCATCTTTCATCGCCAGCGTCATCGCGCGCGCCGGCTCGTCGCCGCCTTCTTCCAAACGCACGCGGTGATAAGCGTCGCAGGTAGCTCCATAACCGGTAATCTCCGCATAGATCTTCGCGCCGCGTCGTTTCGCATGCTCCATCTCTTCGAGCACATAGATCCACGCACCCTCACCCAATACAATACCCGAACGATTGAGGGAAAAAGGACGCGAAGCCCGCGCCGGTTCGTCGTTCCATTCATCCGTCAGTACCGTCATTAGATTGAATGCGGCCAGAATGCCCGGCGCGATAGGCGAATCGACGCCGCCGGTCATCATGATGTCCTGTCGACCCAGCGCGATGTGCTCAGCAGCATAGGCGATCGCGTCGGTTGAGCTGGTGCAGCCGGTCGAGATGATGTGCGAAAGTCCGCGAAGTCCGAAGGCCATTGACAGCTCGCTGGAGAGTCCGCCGTGCGTCGAAGAGGGGATCGTGTAAACACTGGCCTTGCTGGTTGGGCCAACATACCAGTATTCGTACTGCTGTTCGGTGAACGCTAGTCCGCCACCACCTGTACCCAGGATCACTCCAATGGCGCGGCGCTCTTCGAGCGATAGATCACTGGGGAAAAGTTTTGCATCTTCCAGTGCTTCACGGGCGGCAGCCAGGGCGAGCGGAACAGTGCGTGGAACATGTTTACGATCTTTCGGATTGAGCTGCGCCTCCCAATCGAAATTCTGAACTTGCGCCGCAATCTTTACCGGCGATTCCGAGACGTCGAAACCTTCGATGCGGCGGACACCACTTTTACCTTGCTGCAGAGCACGCCAGAACGATTCACGCCCGATGCCGATAGGCGTAACGCATCCCATGCCGGTGATGACGACGCGGCGGGGTCGCTTGAAACTGCTGAGCATATAAGACTTGTTCTCCCACTTATGGAACGGAGATTATTCGAGGAGATGGGACAGCATAGCATCGCGGCCCGTGCAGCGGTCAACCGGAATCAGTTAGCACCCAGCGGGCGCTTAATAAAAGGAAAGATCTTCGGGAGTTAGGACGAGTAACTCTGATCTAAACGAGGGCGCAAAATCTGCGGCCCGAGTCCGCATGTTAACTGCTGCCTTTTATGCCTTCTGATGTTGAAATGTTGGTGAACCAGCGGTCTACTCGACCTTCGTTCCGCACTCGTTGCAGAACTTGGCTCCCGGGGCCACATCGGCCTGACACTTGGAACACTTGCCGGCCACCTGGCTTGTTCCGCAGTCGCTGCAGAACTTTGCGCCGGGGTGCAACTGCGCGCCGCACTTAACGCATTTGCTTGCTGTCGCTGCGGCACTCGCCGGTGGTTCTGCGCCACGGCCCTTCATTGCATCCGACATCGCCCCGGCCATCGCATTGCCGATCGCGAAGCCGGCGCCGAGGCCTGCGCCTGTGCTCGCGCCCCCCGAAGGATTCTGCGCCGCATCGCGCATCGCATCTGCCGCCTGAAATTGCGCGTACTTGCCCATGTCACCAATCACGCCCATCGAGGTGCGTTTGTCCATCGCCGCTTCGACCTCCTGGGGAAGCGAGATGTTCTCGACGACGAACTTTGTCATTTCCAGGCCAAAGGTCTTGAATTCGCCATTCAGCTTCGTTCGCGCCAGACTGCTCAGCTCGTCATAGTTTGAAGCCAGGTCCAGCGCGGCAATTTTTGATTCGCCCAGCGCGTCAGAAAAACCGCTTACCAAAGTGCGCTTGAGTTGTCCTTCGATATCTTCGGTGACAAATCGCGCATTCGTGCCGGCAACTTCTTTTATGAACGCACGCGGATCATGCACCCGCATCGAGTAGATCCCGAAAGCGCGCAATCGCACCATGCCAAAATCCGTGTCGCGCATCATCACCGGATTCGGCGTGCCCCATTTAAGATCGGTGAACTGCTTGGTGTTAACGAAATAAACTTCTGCTTTGAAAGGCGAGTTGAAACCAAATTTCCATGCACCCAGCTTCGTAAGGATCGGAGTGTTCCCGCCATCGATT
Organism: Pyrinomonadaceae bacterium; assembly: GCA_036506395.1. Taxonomy (GTDB): domain Bacteria; phylum Acidobacteriota; class Blastocatellia; order Pyrinomonadales; family Pyrinomonadaceae; genus DASXRU01. The sequence continues at coordinate 20,364 of DASXRU010000224.1, forward strand.
GTGTAGAGCCCTGGTCCGAAGACGTCTGCTATCTGACCCTGAAAGACGAAGACCGCGGCTTGTGATTCGCGCACCGTTAACTGGGCGCCGTTCTTGATCTCCTGGCCCTGGACCGGAAAGCGGTACAGCATAGTGTTGCCGGTGTCGTCGAGCCATTCGATGACTTCAATAAACTGCGAGCGGATAGCATCGAAGATTCCCATTGCGATTATTCTCCTTTAGCGCTTGCCCTCATAACAGAGACTCGCTGAGCGCGAGTCATTATACGGTCAAACCGCGCGTGATGTTCAACGCACAGAGGCTCGTTTCCCTTCCGTCGCCAATTCCTGGGCGGTAAAGAGTCCGTGAAGGTCAGCTACAATTGTTCCTTCAGTTTCCTGGCCGCCTGCGCATGCCGCCGGAAGTAGAGAATCAAAGCGGCCAGACCTCCACTAATGTCAATGAAACTGTCATACACTGAGGCGGTGCGCGAGGATGTGAAGCTTTGGTGAAACTCATCGCTAAACGCATACAACACAATTAGGGAGAGAGAGACAGCGAACCACCTTCGCCGCAATCCCGCGTGTGCGGAACCATAGAAAGCCCGGGCGGCCAGCAGGCCCAGAATGGCGTACTCAGTCAGGTGACCTGCTTTGCGAATGAGAGAATGAATGGTGGAGATCTGTCCTGCACTGATATTTGGAAACAGCCATAGCAGCAACGGCCTGATAAGTTGCCCACTGTGTGAAGCTGAGAAAACATCAGTTGACGCGAAAAATATAACCGCCATCCACGCTACCAATGGACCGTACCGCCAGAAGCGATTCCACGGCGAATGGGCTTGAACCGGCATCCGCGAAATGCTGCCATCAGCAACCATAACCCTCCACAAAAAACTAAAGGGAAGCGAGCTTGCTTCCCTTTGAACTATCCCATGCTAACAGTCTCAATCAAAGTGCGGCGGCGCCGGAAACCACTTCGATAATCTCGTTGGTGATTGCTGCCTGGCGTATGCGGTTCATGTTTAGCGTCAACGAGCTGATTAGCTCGCCGGCATTCTTCGAAGCGGAGTCCATCGCTGCCATCCGCGCTCCATGTTCAGAAGCAACGGATTCCAGCAGCGCGCGAAAGATCTGCGACTCAACCAGGCGAGGTAGTAAGCGGCTGAAAATCTCCAATGGTGGCTGCTCGTAAATGTAGTCAGTCAAATTCTGTGGTCCGTCTACATCTTCCGTGGAACTCGTATCGGCGCGGGAAACAGGCAGAAGCTGCTCATTTACAACTCGTTGGGTAAGCACCGTCTTGAACTCATTGTAAATGATGAAGACCTTATCGATCTCCTTGTCCTCGTTGAATTGCTTAATCAGATCGCGCGCTATCTCGACAGCCTCAGCATACTCGACATAGCCCTTGCCGGTGAGTCCAAGATATTCGCCGGAAAGCGTGGCATGGCGCCGGCGAAAGAAATCGCGTCCTTTGCGGCCTACCGCAAGTATTTCAATTTTTTTCCCCGAGTTCTGGCGAATGAAAACTTCGGCGGCCTTAAGAAGATTGGTATTGAAGGCGCCGCATAGACCTCTGTCCGCGGTGATCAAGACTATAAGATAACGCTCATCTCCGCGCGCATCCAACAGCGGATGATGAAATTCTTCGGGCACGCGAGCCGCCAGATCGTTAAGTGCTTGCGTCATCTTGTTGGCAAACGGCCGAGCGCTTACCACGCGATCCTGAGCTCGTCTCAGCCTCGCCGCGGAGACCATCTTCATCGCCTTCGTGATCTGCTGCGTGTTCTTAACCGACTTAATGCGGCGGCGTATGTCGAGGAGATTTGCCATGACTAGAATCGAATCATTACTGGCAGGCGATTACAGTCAAGAGCGCAACGAAGACTAATCGCGACCGCTCTGGAACTCGCAGCGTTCATTTCAGGCACCAGCAACCGCGACGGCTTCCTCGGCCCAGCGCTCTTTGAAATCTGCCAGGGCTTGTTGAAGATCCGCTTTTATCGTGTCATCTATTGCTTTCTTTTCACGAATCATCTGCAAAAGAGCAGGATGCGAATTCTCAACAAAGCGCAATAGCTCCGCTTCAAATCGACGAACATTCTCTACCCCAACATCATCCGTATGCCCGTTGATTGCGGCCCAAATGATCAGCACCTGCTCTTCAACATCCATCGGCTGATACTGCGGCTGTTTTAATATCTCCATCAGCCGCCGGCCACGGGCTAATTGGGATTGAGTGGCCTTGTCCAGATCTGATCCGAATTGAGCGAACGCCTGCAGCTCTCGAAATTGCGCCAGGTCGAGGCGCAAGCTGCCCGCCACCTGCTTCATTGCTTTGATCTGAGCGGCGCCGCCCACCCGCGATACGCTGTTTCCTACGTTAATCGCTGGTCGAATGCCACTATTGAACAGGTCGGCTTCCAGAAAGATTTGACCATCCGTAATCGAAATTACGTTGGTGGGAATGTAAGCCGAGATGTCGCCGGCCTGGGTTTCGATCACTGGAAGACTGGTAAGCGAACCTCCGCCTTTGGCTTCCGACATTTTGGCCGCTCGTTCGAGCAAACGAGAGTGTAGATAAAATACATCGCCTGGATAAGCCTCGCGACCCGGCGGCCGGCGTAACAAAAGGGAGATTTCACGATAGGCAGCAGCCTGCTTGGATAGGTCGTCATAAATCGTTAAAGCATGGCGGCCATTGTCGCGGTAATACTCGCCCATCGCCGCGCCCGAATACGGCGCTAGAAACTGCATCGCGGCTGGATCGGAAGCCGTGGCCTTCACTACGATCGTGTAATCCATCGCGCCTGAGTCTTCCAGGGTCTTAACCACCTGCGCAACGGTAGACGCCTTCTGACCGATGGCGACGTAGATACAGATTACGTCTTTGCCTTTTTGGTTGATGATCGTATCGACCGCTACGGCTGTCTTTCCGGTTTGACGATCGCCAATGATTAATTCGCGCTGTCCTCGCCCAATTGGCACCATGGAATCGATTGCCTTCAAGCCCGTCTGCAGCGGTTCTTTTACCGGTTGACGATCTACTACTCCCGGCGCGATGCGTTCGATCGGTGAGTGACTGTCAGCGATGACTGGCCCCCGGTTATCAATAGGATTCCCCAGGGCATCCACTACTCGCCCAATAAGCGCATCGCCCACGGGCACTTCCATGATCCGGCCGGTGCGTTTGACGAGGTCCCCTTCTTTGATCGCTTGAAACTCACCAAACAGCACGGCGCCGACTTTATCTTCTTCCAAATTCAAAGCCAGGCCCCGGACTTCGTGAGGAAATTCCAGAAGTTCGCCGGCCATAACTTTTTCCAGCCCGTGAATTTCTGCAATGCCGTCACCGACCTTAATAACCGTGCCGACCTCCATGACGGTCACACCTGTCTCGAAATTCTCGATCTGTTGGCGAATAATATCGCTTATTTCGCTAGCCTTAATTGATTCCATAAAGGTTGTGCTGAAAGATTCTAGTTTCCCATCAGCCTCTCTCTTGCCTGTTGCAACTGGTTTCGTACAGAACCGTCATAAATCGTAGAACCTATTCGCGTAACCAGACCGCCAATCAGATCCTCATCGGTTTCAAACGAAAGCCGCACTTTCTTTCCCGTCAATGCCGCCAGGTTCGCTTGCAGAGTGTCCTGAGAAATCCCATCCATTGGTCTGGCGGTGGTTACTGTTGCAGCTACTACTCCGGACCGCTCATCGAGCACTTGCGCAAAACGTTGGTTGATTGCGGCCAATTGGCCTAGACGATGGTTCTGCAACAGGACTTGAATGAAATTTGCTGTGGTCGGGCGAGGCCTTACCCGCTCAATCAGTTTTGTCAATATCCTGCGTTTCTCATCAAGCGTAATCGTCGGACTATCGATCACCTGGCGCAATTCGTTGCTACTCGCAATCATCGACTCCCAGGTGTTCAGCTCCTCCTGAATTCCCCGCTCTTCGCCGAGTGCTATCGCCACATCCGCCAGTGCCGACGCATACCGCCGCGCTATAGTCCGCAGACTCACTTGGCGCCGCCTCCCAGCTCGGCCATGCTTGCCTTGATAAGACGAGCGTCGTCTTCAGGGCGAATCTCATTCCGGATCATTTCTCCGGCGATCCCAATACTCTGTTCCGCGGCATAACGCCGCAGCTCCTGCCTGGCTGCCTTGCCGGCACTTTCGATTTCGCGCTGCGCCTGCTCCGAGAGCTTTCTGACGTCAGCCTCCGTGGTCCGCGCGACTCGCTCGCGTTCATCGGCGGCCTCTTTTGCCGCCCGCTCCTTGATTGCGACTATCTCAACGTCTAGTCGTTCGAGTTTAGCCTCTACGTCCTGCAGCTTCTTGATTGCGGCGTCTCGCTCTTGCTGAGCACGCATTAAGTCCCGCCGGATCGCATCGCGCCGGCCTCTAAATGCGTCGCTCATGGGCCTGCGCAAAAAGTAAACTAGTACACCCAGGAAGAGGAACAGGTTCAGGAACTTCCATAGCTCAAGGCCAGGATAGTTCCACCACTTTATCGACTCGTCGGAGATAATCAGAATAAAACTCATTCAACTCACGTCGGCTGCTGACAGTTTTAGGATGTCCTTCCGATACTGACTAGATCGTCCGTCCCAGGATCCTCCCTCCAACCTCCTGCGCGAACTGACGCGCACTGGCTTGGAGCATCTTACGAGCTTCCTCCGCCTGACGCTCTACCTCCTTCTTTTGTTCCGCCGTGGACGCCGATAGCTCTTTCCGCATTCTGCTCAGTGCTCCTTCGCGCTCCTCCCGAGCAGCCGAATGCTCAGCCTCTAGTAACTGATAGGCCTCGGCTCGCGCTGACCGCAAACTGTTTTCGTAGGCAGCGAGCTTATCATCCACTCTCTTCAAGATCTCTCCAGCTTCCGCAAACCGACCCTTGCCCCGTTTTTCTCGCGCTGCCAGGAGCCTGTTCACCGGCTTAAAGAGCGTCGCATTCAAGACGAACACCATCACGACAATCGCTGCCACATGTATCAACAGCGTGCCATCCGGTACGAGCTGAATGGAATTCTCACTGAACGCAAGCAGAATCATAGCGGTTACTTATCAGCGGCTCTACCAACCCTGGATATCACACCCGGCGCAAAAGCGCCTTCCTCAAAAGTTCGCGAGCATAACACGCACAAAATAGCCCGTCAACGACGTCTGCTGTGCAGCAAAATCCCTTGCCTCGGCATCAGCAAATCTTTACGTGCACGTGCACGATTGCGGCGTCGTGCGCACTTCCGGCTGGCTCCGAACTATCCTCTTCCCAATCACTGAAATCACGTGCTACTCTGTACAATCGCTGTCCTTCTGCCGTTGTATATATGACACCGAAGTCGCTTACGCTCCAGCGGCGCCACTCTGTGATTCCTGCCTGCCCATGAGAATCACGTATAGGCGA
>DASXRU010000225.1:0-42110 GCA_036506395.1 Pyrinomonadaceae bacterium
CGTAGCAGCAGGGCGTTCGCGGTGTCAACCACGTCCGAGGAAGTGAGGCCGTAATGAACGAAGCGCGCCGCGGCGCCGATGTTTTCCGCCAGGTTCGTGGTAAAAGCGATGACGTCGTGGTCAGTCGTCTTCTCGATTTCCACGATGCGCTCGACAGAAAACTTTGCCCGCTGCTTTATCTCCTGAAGCGCCTCGCGCGGAATGGTGCCCATTTCTGCGTGGACCTCGCAGACAGCCAGCTCGACGTCGAGCCACTTCTGGAACCTGGTGGCGTCAGACCAGAGCGCGCCCATTTCCGGCAATGTGTAACGTTCGATCATAACCAATCCACCATACCAATCCACAGATTTCGCAGATTACACAGATTCAAATCAGTGAAAGAGCATTCCTGGCAACATGCCAGCTAAGAAAAGGCGGCCAGGAAATCGATCAGCCATTTGTCTCTTCAGTTCTGTATAATCTGTGTAATCTGCGGATTACTTCAGCGCCGTTGAATTCACAAAGTATCTCGCCAGCAGCCATCGTCCATCGCGCTCAATCAAAGTAAAAGTCTCCATCCCGTCGCCGTGCTCGAACTTGGTTTGATAGGTGATGATGAAGGAATGACCCGGCAGCGGCCCCCCGCTATTGCGCTCTTCGGTAGCCGTATGGAGCGCGCGATTCTCGACCCGGCCAAGTTTGGATTTCAAGGTCTTGAAGACCGCGCTCGATTCATCCAGGGTCGAGTCGCGTCGCCACTCTGCCGCTGCTTCGTTGTAGATCTTTTCGTAGCGATTGTTGTCTATGTCTTCGCTTAGTGTGTTGAGCGTCGACTGTAACTCTGACGGAATGCCCTCGCGATTAGCTCTTAAAGCGCACGACGATAAGGTAAAAGTAAAAAGGAAAAAGGCAAAAGTGAAGACGAAAGATTTAGTAAGATCCGGGTGCTTTGATTCTGTTTTTCCTTTTTCCTTTTTCCTTTTTCCTTTTACCTTCAACCTACACCTCGATCCACGGCGTTGGCTCCCCCGAAAACGAGAGGCTGATTTGGGTGTCGCTGCGAAATAACGGCGCTCGCTCCCTTAGCGCCGTCTCGGCGCAAATCTGGGCCAGATAAGGATTGTTTGCGCGCTGTGAAAGGTGCGCCAGCACAATGTGATTGGCCTGGCCGTCGAACCCATCGCGCAGCCAATCGGCAATGTCTTCGTTCGAGATATGGCCCAGGCGCGAAAGTATGCGCTGCTTCAATTCCCAGGGATAGACATCACAGGCCTTCAACATGTCGCGGCTGTGATTGGATTCGATAACGATTGCCGCACAGCCGCGGAGCTGTTCAGTGATCAGCGTCGTGATGTGACCGAAGTCCATCAGCGTCGCAATCTTCACGCCGTCATGCGTGGCCGTGAAACCGAAATTATCAACCGCGTCGTGCGGAACGGTGAACGGGTGAAAATCAATCGCCCCTATTCGAAAGTCGCGGCTGGACTCGATTTCGACGGTGCGGTTGAGCAGCGCATCGCTGCGCCGGCGTGGCTCCTCATTGCCGAATCGGCGCTCGCTGATATACGCGTGACGTGTCTTTTCGGAAATGTAGACCGGACAGCCAACCGTTTTCATGATCACCCGAAGGCCGCCGGCGTGGTCGCCGTGTTCATGGGTGATCAGAATAGCGTCGAGCCGGCTCGGGTCTTCGCCGACCGCGGCCAGGCGGCGAGCGGTTTCGCGCGCGCTCAGGCCGGCATCAACCAAAACGCGCGTGCCGTTAGCGACAATGAGAACGGCGTTGCCGGTTGAGCCACTGCCGAGTACGGTTAGTTTCATTCTTCAGATTTCCAGGCGCGCACGATCGACGTGAAAACCGTTAAGGTTTCCCAGGGCTCCCAGGGCCACGGTCTCGGTATTAAAGGATTCCTCAGCTATGCGGCGGATGTCTTCCGGAGTTACCACTTCGACTTTGTTGATGATTTCTTCAGGCGAGATACGCCGCCCATGAACGATTTCCTGCCGGGCCAAAGCTCCGGCACGGGAGCTGGTCGATTCCAGGCTTAGCAGAATAGATGAAATCGCCTGTTGCTTAACCAGATTGAGTTCCTCGACCGCCACAGTCTCGCGCACGATGCGACGCAACTCCAGCAGCGAGAGGTCGAGCACTTCGTCGAGTTGTCCCGGCGAAGCGCCCGCGTAAATATTGAAAATTCCGATATCGGAGTATGTGTTCCCACCGGCCCCGATTGAATAGGCCAGACCGCGCTCTTCACGAATCGATTGCCAGAGGCGGCTGGACGTTCCCCCGCCTATCAGGGAGGCGAGCATGCTGGCGGCGTAGCGGTCGTCGCTTCTCGCCGAAGGCCAGGGCGTCGCCAGGATCAGATGAGCTTGTTCCAGCTCAGTTTTCCGCTCAATGAGAATGGGCGCCGCCGAGACCGGAACAGCCTGGGTGGCGATTGAAGCAGCGACGGTGTCCGACTCGTCCGCATTTTCACCGAAAGCGCGAGCAGCCATCTCGGCCAGTCGTTCGTGTTCGACATTGCCGGCGGCCGCAATCACCAGATTGGCCGCGGCATAGCCGCGCGCGTGAAAGGCGGTGATCTTTTTCTTGTCAAAAGACGAAACTGTTTCCGCCGTACCTTCGATGGGACGTCCCAGCGCATGATCGGGGAAGTAGGCCGCATTGAATCGTTCAGCCAGGAATTCGTCGGGGGTGTCTTCGATCATCTTCATCTCTTCGATGATCACTTTCCGCTCGCGCTGGAGATCTTCTTCGTCAAAGCGCGGACTCAACAACATATCCGACAACAGATCGAAAGCCTGGTGTAGTGCAGTGTCCACGACTTTCATCGCAAAGCCGGTCATCTCATGGCTTGTATACGCATCGATGTGGCCGCCCAGCCGGTCCGACTCATTGGCTATATCACGTGCACTTCGTCGCCGGGTGCCCTTGAAAACCGCGTGCTCGATAAAATGCGAGATACCGTTAAGGTCGGGCGACTCGTGACGCGACCCATGTCGCAGCCAGATGCCGGCGGTAACGGACCGCAAACCCGCCATGTGTTCGGTCAACACGGTCAGGCCATTAGGAAGTTTGGTTGATTGCACCTGGTTGGTCATACGTTAAAGGATTCGGAAGGGGGCCGCGAAACAGTTTCTGTAACGCGATATCCTAACATGGCTCGAAGTGACGGCAAAACGGGCCCGTTTGTATACTACCGAGATGGTATACGCTTGACAGCCATGGCCTTCTGGCTGAGAATAGGCTGCATTCAAGTGGGTTGAACTGAAGTCTCCTCGCCAGAGCGAGCGTCCTGAAGGGCAGACCATTTGGGACAAAAAGGCAACCATAACCCTGTAGCTTTGGCATCTGATGTTACAACGCGAACCTCCGGGATTGTGGCCCGTCACGATCAGTCTTCGCTTAAAGCAACGACGTGGACAGTTTCTTCGGAAGCATTCGCAGGAGGCTTACCCGCGATGAGAAATGTTTTTCGTGCAGCGTTGGCCTTGTTGCTGGTTGGATTTGGCGGAACGATTAATGCTCAAGCGGCCGGCAAGAGCAGCCGCGCGTTGGGTACCGTAGCGGGTTCCGTTCGAGACAACAAAGGTCTGCCAGTAGCCGGCGTCGTCATCTCGCTTTTGCGGGAAGGCGCCCGGGAAGTCGTTAAGCAAACGCGCAGCACGGCTGACGGCAGCTTCTCAACCAGGATTGCGCCCGGCCGTTATTCCCTGAAAGCCGTCGCAGCAGGATTCAACGAAGTCCTCTTTTCCTCCGTTCAAGTACGTCCCTCCGATGAAATCATCTATCGCTTCAACCTCGAGCCAACAGGTTCAGGTCGTACCGCCGTCGAGCAACGCAACGACCGCGACAATGTGAAGTGGCGTTTGCGCTCGGCTCATAGCCAGCGTTCAATATTTCAGGCGCAGGAAGGCGAGAACGGCGACCTGGCCAGTGCGGTTGAAACCTCTGATACCGCGGCTGAGTCCAGCGAAGCGCCTTCCGGATTAGCATCGCCCAAAGGAAACACGAAGAGACGCACGCAGGGCGTAGTTGAAACCTATTTCAGTAGTGCTAATGCCTATGCTCCAGGTTATTCGGGCGTCAATTTTGCCTTTGCCTCGCCTGCCGGCGATCGCGTTGAACTAATTTTCGCAGGACAAACCGGCCTCGGTTCAGGCGCGCCACAGCGTCTGGAAACTACAGCTCGGGTGCGCGCGAATAATCGTCATGTCGTTAACCTTAGCGTCGGCGGTGTTCGTCTACCTTTGCCTTCCAGGCTTTCTTCGCAGTTGACAGGCAACTCACTGGGCCAACTCTCCGTGCGGGCCATTGACGAGTGGGTGGTGCGCGATGGCGTCGTCGTTGTACTGGGACTCGATTACTCAAGTTTTCTGGGGTCGGGAAACGCGAAGTCAATTAGCCCACGGCTTGGCTTGCAGTTTGATGCCAACGCACGTACTCGTGTGAAAGCGGCCTATGCCCCTGGTGGCGATGAAACCAGCATCCAGAGCGGAGCCACTTTCGAAGGGGCTGAGGTTGTCTTCAAACAACCCGGAACACAGCCCATCGCGTTTGTTGACGGCCAGGCAGTAATGGAACGCAGCCGGCGATTCGAGATAGGCGTGGAAAGAGTGCTGGACAACGAATCCAGCGTCGAAGCCACCGCGTTCTTCGATACTACGACTGGTCGCGGGCTGGGTTTGATGAGCACGCCATTATCAACATTTTCGGGTGAAAGCGGAGACGCGTTAATTAGCGTTGCCAATCAGGAAGGCGCAGCGCGCGGGATGCGTGTGGTTTATACGCGTCGCCTCAGTCGGGTCTGGAGTGCCTCAGCCGGTTACTCTTTCGGGCGCGGACAACGGCTATCACCTAACGGCATAACAAACCCGGCTGAGCTTTTTGCCAATGGATTTTTCCAGACAGCGGCGATGCAATTGGACGCCGGCCTGCCCACCGGCACAAACGTGCACACAGTGTTTCGCTTTTCGCCCCAGGCCACAGTCTTTGCCATTGACCCATTCGCCGGGCGACTTGCAGTGTACGATCCGTCGCTGAGCATTCAGATCACTCAGGACCTGCCAACCTTCGGGCTACCAGTTCGCGCGGAGGCGATTATTGACGCGCGCAATCTCCTGGACTTTCAGGTCAACACGGACAACGGCGACACTTTGACGCAAGTGGGTTTCACGCGGCGCTCACTCCGCGGCGGTATTTCCCTCAGATTCTGAATTAGCACGGGCATTCCAGAATGCCTGTCGGGACGACGAGAATCGCTGTCCTGCCCCCCCAATGCTTCTCCAAAATCTCGGAACAAGTACGAAAACTTGGATGGATTATTCTTTTCCCTCGGTACACAGGCCTAATAGTCTGCCCGCAGCTTTAGAGCCGGCGAGGTTAAAGCCAGTAACAGGGCCGCACAATGAGGTTTGCGCCCAACGAATGATGCACCGAGGGAACGCGAAACAGCTTGGAACATAGCTTGCTTCGTTTGCCACGTTGACGTGTGACTGCTTAAGGAAAAGCTAAAGCTGATGAAAGATTCAGTGCTGACAACAAGGACCTGGATGCTGTTGATCGCGGCAGCTTTGTTGATTGCTGCCGGCGCATTGAACCTCGCGCAGCGACTGCGGAACCAACCTCCTCCATGGGACGGTGTCACCTGGATCGATACGAAACAGGGGATTACGGCTGTGGCCGTCGAGCCAAACTCTTCGGGCAGCCGTGCTCGTCTAACGCCTGGCGATCGCTTGATTGCCATCAGCAAAGATGATCGCAAGTACGACGTGATTGATGAGGCGAAAGACGTTCAGATATTACTCGAAGAAGCCCATGTAGGCGGTGATATTCACTATCTGATAGACAGGCCCTCCTATCCCGAGGACAGCCGCTACTACTACGCGGATCTCAGCAATCTGGACGCCTTGCAGAGCTGGGTGCCCCGCGATGTCTATCTGAATCTCATCGGCCTCATTTACCTGTTCGTCGCTTTCTTTGTGATCTTCAAACAAGGCGGCCGCGCGCCCTTTGTTTTGCACTTTGCTTCGCTGTGCCTCGCCGCTTTCGTATTCCACTTCTATATACCGATTGGAACGTACAAAGACCTGGACTTGGCGATCGCGTTTCTCAGAAACGCGGGCCTTATCATATTCGCGCCGCTGTTTTTGCATTTCTGCGCAATCTATCCGGCGCGTTATCACCTGTTCGAAGAGAGGCGGTGGCGCGCGGTTCTGGTCTATTTGCCTGCCCTTGTATTGCTGGCGCTTACACCGCTGGTCTATTCCCCATTAGTGAAGGTATCGCCAACCTTCGTTAACCGTTTTTATAAGGCCAGCTTCCTGCACTTTACGGTGGCGCTCTTACTCAGTGCCGGCCTGTTGATTCGCCGATTCGTTAAGAGCAAAAACACAGTGATCCGCCAGCAGCTCAAGTGGGTCGTCTGGGGGTCTGTGCTGGCAATCGCGCCTTTTACGCTGCTCTATGGCGCTGGGTACATATTCGGCGCGCGAAGCGAAAGCTGGCTGACAGACGTTGCGGTCCTGCCACTGGCATTGATTCCCCTGGCATTCGGTTACTCCGTCGTCCGCTACCGGCTGATGGACGTCGAGCTGGTGGTGCGGCGCGTGGCCGTGTACGCCCTGACGACGGCTGCGATTGCTCTGATGATTGGCGCCGTGGTTTATCTTGCCGGACTGTACGCGCTGAACGGCGAGTTGGTCACTTCAGGCGAGATAACTTTGCGAGTGGTAGTTGCCGTCATCGTGATGGCGGTTATCGTAATGATTGCCGCGCCAGTCAAATATTTCCTGCAGGAGCGCACCGACCGTCTCTTCTATGGTGAGCGCTATGACATGCGCAACGGCTTGCTCGACTTCGGACGCACTCTTTCCGCTACCACAGCTCTCGAGCCCTTGCTGGACGGCCTGATCAGCCGTCTACAACAAGTGATGAATGTTGAGCGGGTCGCGATCTTTGTCGAAGATATCGAGGAGCCTGCCGGCTATCGTGTGGCGCGCGCCGCCGGACTGTCGTCAACGATGATTGTGCCTCCGGACTTTCGCGAGATGATTCGGACCCGTTCCGCCGAGACGGGTGTGGTGCGGGCTGACGATCTGGACCTGGTGCCCCACACCCAGGGCTTTGTGCGTCGCGCGCTTCATTATTATGTCCCGTGTGTCGTGCGCGGCCGTATGGTCTCGGTGATTGGGCTGGGGCGTTCGGCTGATGGCGCTCTCTTGTCGTCGGAAGACGTCGAAATTTTGCGCACTGTCTCGGGTTATGTTGCCGTGGCGATCGAGAATAGCTTGCTCTACCGGGAACAAGAGCAGCGGGCTGAAGAACTTGAATTGTTGAAGGAATTCAATGAGTCGATTGTCGAATCAATCAACGTAGGCTTGCTGGCTGTGGATCTTGAAGGGCGCGTGACGCGCTTGAACTCAGCGCTGGAGGAAATGCTGACCACCAGCCGGGAAGACGCGGTGACAAAACGTGTTGAAGATCTCTTTGCCGATGACTTTGCTGACACGCTTCACCAGGTCCTGGGGCCTGACCGCTGGCGGCTGACTGGTTTGCGCAACATCTACAAGTTGCATACGTCCACAAAAGCGGGCCGCTCGCTGGTCTTGAACATTGCGATTGCGCCGCTTCGAGTTGACTCGCACGAGCGCACCGGGGCTCTGGTGGTGATGGAAGATGTAACTTCGCGCATACGGCTCGAAGAGCAATTGCAGCAACGCGAGAAACTGTCGTCGATCGGATTGCTTGCTGCCGGCGTGGCCCACGAAGTGAACACGCCTTTGACCGGAGTTTCCTCGTACACTCAAATGCTTTTGGGCATGTTCCCCGAAACCGATCCGAAGCATGCGCTCCTGCTAAAGGTCAGGCGCCAGGCCGATCGGGCCACGGACATCGTTAACAACCTGTTGAACTTTTCCCGCACCGGCAGTGCAACAGAATTCACCGAAATGGACATCCATCGCGTGCTCGACGCTACGTTGCAATTGCTGGAGCCGCAATTGCGAAGCAGCCAGATTGAAATCGTCCGCAATTACGACCGGGAAGTTCCCCAGGTCTTTGGCAACTCCGGCAAACTTCAGCAGGTGTTCACGAATTTGCTTTTGAACGCCCGCGATTCCATCGTAGGGGGTGGGCGCATTACCTTGTCCACCCATTCTAACGGTAACGATGAAGCGATGGTGGTAGAGATTTCAGACACCGGAGTAGGAATCGATCCCGAAAACGTCGCCAAGATTTACGACCCGTTCTATACCACCAAGGGCGTCGGACGCGGCACCGGACTTGGCCTCGCGGTCAGTTACGGCATCGTGCAGGAACACTCCGGTCATATCTCAGTCAACAGCGTGCCCGGCCGGGGCACAACCTTCCGCATTATCCTGCCGACAGCGAATTCACGGGTCCGCCTCCATGCCATTGCGCAGTGAACAGCCTCAGTTCCAACCTGGCAAATGTCACTCCCGGAGTTTCCTTCCTCTCATTAGCTTTTTGCTTATCTCTGGTGGTAATCTCGCCTTCTCTACCCTCTTTGGCTAACAAAAATGATTGCCGATAGCGCGCCAGCAAAAGTGAAAGCAGAACGAAGAACGGCCAAGAAAGGCTCTGTGCTCGTTGTCGATGATGAAGAGATTATGCGCGACGTGCTTGAGACTTTGCTTTCCGCGGAGGGCTATCGCGTCGATCTGTCAAAAACCGGCGAGGAAGGTTTGGACGCTTACGGGCGCCGCGCCTACGACGTGGTGTTGCTGGACGTTTCCATGCCGGGTATCGGAGGCTTGCGCGCGCTCGAGGGGTTCCTGAAACTCGACGCCGACGCGGTGGTGGTAATGATTACTGCGTACGCCACGTTTGATACGGCGATTGCCGCGTGGGAACTCGGCGCCTTTGGTTGCATTCGCAAACCTTTTCAGAACGAGCAAATCAGCGGACAGGTGGCGGCGGGAATCAAGCGGCGTCGCAAGGAAGAAGAAAGACGCACGCTGCGACGAGCAATGAGCCGCGCGGTCGATCGCGGCGCGATCGTGGGCCGCTCCGACGTCATGCAGGATGTTTTTCGCCTGGTGGAGCAGGTAGCGCCCGCGCGATCCACCATTCTCATCACCGGCGAAAGCGGTACTGGGAAGGAACTAATCGCCCAGGCGATTCATGAAGCCAGCCCGCGCGCCGGCAAACCTTTCGTAACCGTGAACAGCTCCAACATTCCTTCAGAACTGTTGGAATCTGAACTCTTCGGGCACACCCGCGGCGCTTTTACCGGCGCGGTGGCTGCCAAAAAAGGTTTGTTTGAAGTTGCCGACGGCGGCTCGATTTTTCTCGACGAGATTGGTGATATTCCACCGGAAACGCAGGCGCGGCTCCTGCGGGTGATTCAGGAGCGCGAGTTCACGCCGCTGGGCGATACTACACCGCGCCGGGTTGATGTCCGCATCATTGCCGCCACTAATATCGAGTTGAAAGAGGCGGTCAAGCAGGGAACCTTTCGCGAAGATCTCTACTACCGCCTTTCGGTGGTGCCGATTGAGCTGCCGCCTTTACGCGACCGTCGCGAGGACATCCTGCCGCTGGCCCAACACTTCATACGAAAATACAACGAAGAGAATGGCCGAAAAGTGTCGGAGCAAATAGCGCCTGAAGTGCTGGCGCTGCTTGAAGCGTATTCATGGCCGGGCAATGTTCGTGAGCTGGAGAACGCCATCGAGCGAGCGGTGGTCATTGCTCCCGGAGACGAGATAACGCGCGAGTGTTTGCGCCCGGAAGTAAGTGATCCGCAGGCGGCGCTGGCGGTCGCTCGGGCCGCAGCGGGAAGTGCGTCGGCCCTCGACATTGGCCGGGGCGTAAACTTCTATGACGAAGTACGCCGCTTCGAGATCGATCTGATTCGTCGCGCCCTGGAACAGACAGGTGGCCACCAATCGCGCGCGGCGCGTTTGTTGGGGATGAATCCCACGACGCTGAATTCGAAAATTAAAACGTACAATATCAATCTCCGAGCCTGAGTAGGACAGGCATTCCTGCCTGTCAGTTTTTTCCAAGAAGACAGACAAGAATGTCTGTCCTACTACGTATGCGACGACGCGAAGGTGATGGCTGTCCGATTGCGGGAGCGCTGCAGATAGTCGGCGATAAGTGGACGATGCTTGTCGTGCGGGATCTGGCGAACGGGCCGAAACGTACCACCGATTTGCTGGCCGCGCTGCATCCAATCAGCAGCCGCACACTACTGGGACGCCTGCGCGACATGGAGCATGATGAGCTCGTCACGCGCAGGGATTATCACGAGAACCCGCCCCGGGTGGAATATGAATTGACTGCGAAAGCGGAAGCGCTCTTTCCGCTGCTTGACGCCCTTCGTCAGGTGGGCCAATCGCTCGACTGCAACGAGTGTGAAGACCGCCGCGCGCACCTGGGCTTTTACTGCGAATTCTGTCCGCGAACGACTGTACCTCAGCCGCCCCTTCACGAGCCAGCCCCGGCTCCACCACGACGCGAGCTTGATGATCAGATTGTCTTGTTGTGAAGTGTCAGTTGTTGGTTTGTCGATTGGAATTCACCCTCTAACCTCAAGTCTCCAGCCTCAAGTCCCTAGCCTCTAAGTCACCCACTTCAGACTTGTTCGGCACAATGTTGCCGTCGGGCATGATGATCGCCTCGTGATCGGGAGTGACGTGTTCGCCTTCTATGGTGACCTCTTCGCCACTGGGCATCGCGACGGGAAGATGATCCAGAAAACGTTCAGCGTCAATTGCCGCCATGCAGCCGGTCCCCGCCGCCGTGACTGCCTGACGATAAACTGAATCCTGCACGTCGCCGCAGGCAAACACCCCGGGAATGTTGGTTGCCGTCGAATGCCCCGAGGTCCTAAGGTAACCCACCGCATCCATATCGAGCTGACCCTTGAAAAGGTCGGTATTCGGTTTGTGACCGATGGCGATGAAGACTCCTTCACAGGGGAAGATGCGCTCTTTTCCATTCGTCAGATCCTTCAAGCGCACGCCAGTGACGCCCTGGTCCATGTTTCCCAGAATTTCCTCGATGGCGGTATTCCAGATAAACTCGATCTTGTCGTTGTTGAATGCCTTTTCCTGCATGATCTTTGATGCCCGCAGTTTGTCGCGCCGATGCACTACGAAGACGCGCGCCGCATAGCGCGTCAGGAAGGTTGCTTCTTCCATCGCTGTATCGCCACCGCCAACGACTACGAGATGCTTGTTGCGAAACACAGGCAGTGGGCCGTCGCAGGTCGCGCAAGCTGATACACCATGGCCACCAAACCCGTCGGGCACTTTTGCTTCACCGGGGATTCCCAGCCATTGGGCCGACGCTCCGGAGGCGACGATCAACGTTTCGGTTTTGATGGTCGCACCGTCTATGTAAAGCGTGAACGGACGTTCCTGGAGATCTACGCTATCTATCCAGGCCTCGAGAAACTCGGTGCCGAACCTTTCCGCTTGTTTGCGAAACTCCACCATCAAGTCCGGACCCTGAATGCCTTCCGAGAATCCGGGGTAATTCTCGACATCCGTCGTGATCATTAGTTGTCCGCCAGGCGTGGTTTGTTTCTCAGCATTGGCGGGTGCATCGATGAGAAGGGGCTTTAGATTCGCGCGTGCCGCGTAGATTGCCGCCGTCAGACCGGCGGGGCCTGAACCGATGATCACGACGTCTTGCTGCAGAGTCTCTTTGCCCATCGCGTTGCCCTATTCTCCTCTTAAATGTAGGGAATTCCTGTGCCTTATCGAAACAAGGTATAGCGTTTTCAGTTGCGCGTATAGTATAACTATTGACGCTATAGTAGTCGAACACGGCCGCTTGAAGCAGTAGGCATACGGCAGGAGGCGCCTTCCGCCCAAATGAGTGCATCGTTGGCAACGTGCAGTCAGGAAGGAGGCTTGGCCCCGCTGCTTTTCAATCGGTTCCACCCGGGACGCAGAGAACTCTTTTGAGCACACTTTCCACAGAACGTCCTTCCGAAACTTCCATCGCAAACATCGCCGTCCTGGGGGCGGGAACGATGGGCCACGGCATCGCCCAGGCCGCCGCCGCCGCCAACTATCCTGTAGTTTTATTTGACGTGAACAGGGAAGCGCTGGCGCGCGGTGTCGAAGCTATCGAGCGCAATATGGCCAGGGGAATGGAGCTGGCCAAGCTTACCGAAGCGGAGCGGGACAATATTCGGCAAAGGATTCGCGGCACGATTCACTTGAGCGAGGCTGCCGGCGCCGATCTGATTATTGAGGCTGTGCCCGAAAAGCTCGAGCTGAAACAGGATCTGCAGCGCGAAATTGAATCCCTGGCCGGCCCCCACGCCATCTTTGCCTCCAACACTTCATCACTTTCCATCACTGAGATCGCATCGGTCGCTGGCCGGCCGGAACGTGTGGTGGGCATGCATTTCTTCAATCCGGTCCACATTATGAGGCTGGTCGAAATAGTTGTTGGCAAGCAGACTGCAGACGACGTGGTTAAGGCGGTGCGCGAAGTGGTGCGGCGGATGAGGAAAGAGCCCATCACCGTGCGCGATGTTCCCGGCTTCGCCTCCAGCCGTCTCGGTGTGACATTGGGGCTCGAGGCGATGCGCATGGTCGAACAGGGTGTGGCCAGCGCAAAAGATATAGATACGGCGATGGAATTAGGCTATAACCATCCTATGGGGCCTTTGCGTTTGACGGATGTCGTCGGTCTGGATGTGCGCCTGAACATCGCTGAGTATTTACATAGCGCGTTGGCCTCCGAAACCTTCCGCCCGCCGGAGATTCTGCGGCGGATGGTCAGCGAAGGAAAGCTGGGCAAGAAAACCGGGGAAGGGTTTTATGAGTGGGGCGAGGCCCGCAGCTTAGACGCTAAGACTGAGGCATAACAACTGACAACTGACTACTGACTACTACTGCTTACTGCCGACTGCTTACTGCTTACTGATTCAATGAGCACACCTTACAACAGCGAGGAGAAACGCTTTGCGTTGCGGATGGCGTTGCGCCTGCCCATCGTTGTATCAGGGCGTGCGGAAGACGGGGCTGCCTGGAGCGAGCCCACGGAGACGGATGACATCTCAACTTCCGGTACCTTGTTTCATCTGAATCAGAAGGTAAACCGCGGCGAGCGGCTTTACCTGCGCGCACACAAACCCGACGGCACTCCTATCGAAGCCACAGCTATAGTAATTCGTGTTGCTCCGGCGATTTACGGCACCGCCCGGGTTGGGGTGCAGATCGCCGAACCAACAGATAACTGGCTGCGGTTGTTCGTATCGTGGGTCGCGGACGAACAACCCACAATTCCAGGTGATCCTGATTTCGACGATTAATCCCGCTTACCTCCCCATAATCCTTCTTCCTTTGACAGACTGGAAAGTCTGTCCTACGCGTTGACGATTCTGCTGCCAGCCTTTAGGATTCCTCCGCCCAAATAAAACTGAATGGGTTCCAATGAAACGACAGACTGGAAAGTCTGTCCTACTCGTTGACAGCTGGAGACTGGATAATGTCGCAAGCCATGCCGCAATCATATGAAACCCTTCTGGTTGAGCGGCGCGATCGCGTCGCAATAGTTACCATCAACCGCCCCGAGAAAAGAAATGCGCTCAATATCAAAACGCGCGAAGAAGGCGCGGCGGTGCTGGAGTGGCTCCAGGAGGATGATAACGTTCGCGTCGTAGTTATAACCGGAGCCGGCGACAAAGCCTTTATCGCCGGGGCTGACATTGCTGAGTTTGCCGGTCGCACGGCGCTGATGCAGCGCGCTGTCATGCTGGGGCGGTCGCTTTTCACCGCGATTGACGTTTTTCCGAAGCCCGTAATCGCCATGATCAATGGCTATTGCCTGGGCGGCGGTTGCGAACTGGCGCTCGCATGCGACCTGCGCATCGCCAGCGAAGCTGCATCGTTCGGCCAGCCGGAAATTAATCTCGGCATTATTCCCGGCGGCGGTGGCACCCAGCGGCTGACGCGGCTGATTGGTGAAGGCAAGGCGATGGAGATGATCCTGACTGGCGAAATTATCGATGCGCAGACAGCGTTCAATTTAGGTTTGGTAAATCATGTCGTACCTGCGGACCAGCTCGCAGCAAAGACGATGGAGATTGCCAACCGCATCGCGGAGAAAAGTCCCATCGCTCTGCGCCTGGCTAAGGAAGCGGTGAAGCTGGCTTCGCGCTCGAATTTGGACGAAGGCTTGCGCCGCGAAGTAGATCTATTCGCGCTTTGTTTTTCCAGCGAAGATAAGAATGAAGGCGTCGGAGCTTTCCTGGAGAAACGGAAGCCGAACTTTACGGGGAAGTAGTTAGGGTGTGGGGGAGGGGGTTGGGTGTTGGTGGGAAATCAGGGGATCGGAAATTAGGAATTTGAAAAAGGAGACGCGAAGCTAGAGATTTGAAATTGGAGATGGAAAAGAAGAAGTGAAGATCATTGTTTTTATCGTTGGTTTAGCAATCGCTGCCGCGGGCGGTGTCATAGCCTACCGGGCAATCTTTCTTGAGCCCGCGTCTGCTGTGCTGGTCACGGAAACGGAGGTGCGCGAGCTTCCCAACACTCTTCGCGTAGTCGGCGGCATCGCCATGCTGATCGTCGGAGCCTGCCTGGCTTTCTTTGGCGCCCGCCGGGGAAGGCAGTAGTCAGATCAAGGGATCAAAGGCAACATAAAGAGCTAAGACATTGATTTTCCATTTCTCATTTCTCATTTTGCCATTGCTCCATTCACACCGGCTTACCATTTGAAAAATGGGAACTACTACAACACTCCACCCGCTTGACCTGCTTTTGCGCGCTGGGCTACTCTGCCTTCAACATCAATTACGCCGCGTCCCTCAACATTAACTTAATGGCGTGACGCATCAGGGGCCGTAGCTCAGCTGGGAGAGCGCATGACTGGCAGTCATGAGGTCAGGGGTTCGATCCCCCTCGGCTCCACCATAATCCAACCAGCTCTACCCATCCTCAAGCAAGACGAAAATCAAAGGCATCAGCAAGATGGACTTCCTTCAAGCTAACGAGCTGCACTCCGTACTGACGGCTGGAAAGCAAACCCGCTAAACAACGATCGTCACTGATAAACCTGCCGCTTGCTCCCGCACTGGTCTACCTTTCGTTTGTTGGAAAAGAGAAGTGATTGACCTTGTAATTGGTTCATACGTGTCGAGTGTCCGTTGCTCAGCGTCTTCTTCATAGGAAAATCGCTGGAAATCAACTGGAAGGTTGCAGGTTTAGAGTTGCGTTTGCCCCCGCATCTCTCTTCCTGACCAACCTCTGGGAAGTCACCTGGTTCACGCTTGTCGAATGTCGGTTGTGCATACTAAGTAAACAGAACGACGGAGGAAATCATGAAAACTTACTTGACGATGCTGGCGAAGTCTCTTGCGCTTGTTGTCGCCACCATCGCAGTCCTTACGCTAAGCCAGGGTGTTGCCCGAGCCGACGAGGTGACTATAAGTGGTAATACCACCGGAAGTATCACCGGAGTCCCCCAACTAGGATTCACGGGTACTGAGTTCTTTACGGGCACAACGGCTCTGGGCATTGGCTCTTTGAGTGGTCCTAATAGCTTGGGCAGGTTCGGACTGGTCCCTGATACTCTGCAGGCAGTGTCCGGCACATTCACTCTGAACATAACGTTCACAGCGCCGACCGGCATTGGCGGCGGGCAAGGCGCCACTTACACCGCAACCATAGTGGGTAGTGTCTCACCGACTGTAGATCAGGGTGGGGTAAACATTCATTTCGCTAACCCCACTCAGACCTTTACGTTCAATGATGGTACGAACACTGGCTCGTTTTCATTGACGGTTGCTGATTTGTTCGTGCAAACGGGTCACACGGCTGATTTGACGGCTGGCATAACCGGGCAACAGACTGCGGCGGTTCCTGAGCCTGCAACTCTGCTCTTACTCGGAACCGGTTTGACTGGCATCGCCGCGAAGTTGCGCAAACGCAAGAAAGCTCGCGAGGAGAGTGACAACTAATCATTGTTTCTTGAGTGGGAAAAGAATCTTGAAGGCCGGCAAAATCAGCCTTGCCGGCCTTCGCGTTTGCACGCCCTTCGTAGATGCCTCTGGTGAGTAACGGTCGGCCTATCAATCCAGCAGAAACTTCAACAGTCCTCCCGCAGCAGAAACTCCGGAAGCCCGCTCGTCATCGATGGCAATCATTTTGCCCAATGGACCAGCCTGGCGGGCAGCCGCGAGTTGTTCGGCGCGCAATTGCCGCCGCTCTTCTTCGAGTTCATGCTTCTCTCGGGCGCGCGAAGCCTCCAAACCTCCGCCCCGGATAAACTCGACAATCCGGCGCAACTCATCTGCGTCGAACCAGGTGCCGTGACCTTTGCAGACATCAATCACCACACCTGAACAGCGGGCAAAGTTGATCCGGTTCATCAGTTGTGAACATTGCGGACAGGGCACATAGCGCACTTTGTTTTGAGCGCTGAGGTTCACCGGGTGGGAAGGCGCGAGTGAAGCGGTCCCTAACACCGCAGCCTGCTCCTCGCGATCGGCGCAGATTTTCTCCAACGCCCCAGCCTCAACCCAGAGACCGCTGCATTGCTCGCACTCGCACAACTTAGTTGAACCGATCGCGACTGCCGCCATGTTTACCTGGCAGCGAGGACATTTCGACGGTGTTGTCTCAGCATCTTCAGCGCGCGCCGCGGCTGCACCGCAGTGTGGACAATGCTTGCTGCCGAGGAACATCATGCCGAAGCACGAAGGGCAGGCGACAGTAGCCAGTCGCGAGCCGCAAAAAATGCAAGTAGGCGCGTCGGACGAACTGGCCGCCCCGCAGTTTGGACAGTTGAGTGTTTGAGCTTCCATCGTTAGTTCAGTAAGCGCCGCGGATACGCATCGCCGCCGCAATTGGAATTTGCCGGAGGAAGCGATTAGCGCTATGCCATCCTGAGTTATACTAACAAATCAAAACTAGGAGGCGCACCGATTTTGGAGTGCGGTGGCAATCCCGAGGTGTCGGGAGACACCGCTTTGGATAGAAACTAGAAATGGATTCATGATGGCGCGTGACGAGACCTACCCAAAGCGCCGTCGCCGCGCTGCTCTGCCGGCGCACTCCATAGGTCAAAACGCTCTAACTCAATATCGATCATAAACACATGAGCAGTGTGCTGGATGAAATAACCGAAGGTGTCCCGGAGATTGAGCCTTTTTTGATTTCGTCGGCTCTGAAAGCTGAGCCCGAACCACCAATCGTGCTTGGATTGGATATCGGAACTTCAGGGGTGCGCGCCATGCTGTTCGATGGGCGCGGTGATGAAATAGAAAGCGCCGGGGTTCAACTCTCAGACGATCTGTATCAAGCTTTGAGCTCCGGCGTCGACGCGAACGCTGATGCCCTGGTCAATCATGTACTGCGGGCAATCGACCTGCTGCTCGAGCGCAGCTCTGATAGGATGTCTCGTGTCAATCTGGTTGCCGTTTCCTGTTTTTGGCACAGCCTGGTCGGGGTCAACACTGAGGGAATTGCGATCACTCCGCTCTTTGGTTGGGCTGACACGCGGGCTGCCGGCGCGGCGGAACAACTGCGGCGCAGTCTTGATGAGCGCAAGTTTCATCAGCGCACCGGCTGCCGCTTTCATCCGAGTTACTGGCCGGCAAAATTGCAATGGCTGCGCGCGGAGCAAGGCGATCTTTTTCAAGCAGTAGCAGGCTGGATGTCTTTCGCAGAGTATCTTCAGCACCGTCTATTTGCCGAGACCGAGGTGAGCGTCTCGATGGCTTCCGGCACCGGCCTTTTGAACCAGCAAACCTGTGAATGGGATGACGACTTGCTTCGGCAGCTGGAAATCGGGGCCGATAAATTGCCTGTGATTGCGCAGCCCGGAAGAACTTTTACGATGCTATGCGATGAATACGCATCGCGCTGGCCCGCGCTCAGCACAGCCCAGTGGTTCCCGGCAATTAGCGACGGAGCCGCAAACAATATCGGGGCGGGCTGCGTTACAGCGGAGTCTGCCCTGCTCATGATCGGCACCTCCGGCGCGATGCGTGTAGCTTACGAAGGTGAACCGCCGCCGGTGTTGCCATCCGAGCTGTGGTGCTACCGTGTTGACCGCAGGCGCGTGGTCGTAGGTGGCGCGCTTTCCGATGGTGGCAGCCTTTATCGTTGGCTGCGACAAACACTCGCCATATCTCAAAACGAAGACGACATTGAGCGCGCCCTGGCGGCGATGAAACCTGATATGCATGGCCTGGCGATTCTGCCTTTCTGGGCAGGTGAGCGGAGTACTGGTTGGTCTGCTATAGCGCGGGGCGCGATTCTGGGACTGACTTACGAGACGAAGCCGATCGACATCCTGCGCGCGGCAATGGAGGCAATCGCTTATCGCTTTGCGTTGATAGCTGAGGCGCTGAATTCGCTGGCGCCGCAGGCATCGATTTTCGCCGCGGGGAACGCACTTCTTGCTTCCCCCTGCTGGACTCAGATTATTGCCGACGTGCTGGGTCGAACCATTACGCTCTCGACTACACGCGAAGCATCGTGTCGTGGCGCCGCTCTGTTGGCGCTGGAAACTGTCGGCAAAATCGACAATCTCGCCGATCTTCCGGCGAGTCACGGACATGTTTTCAACCCCGACATGGTCAAGCATGAGCGCTATCGCGCGGCTCGCCAACGACAGCAGCAGGCCTATGACAACTTCATCCCGTAACGCAAACTGTTAGTTTGCGATCTTCTTGTCCCCAGCCCAGATCATCCCGGGACTGCCGTCTAGGCGGGCTAATGCCCGCCCTCTGATTAAGCGTACGATTGGCGGGCGGTAGCCCGCCTCTAAACGAAATCATTCAGATCTGATCCTTTCTCGAACCTTTTCTAGCCCAGGTTCAGCCCACAGAAGCTGCAGGTACGGTAGTCTTCCTTAATGAGCAGCCCTATCCAGCATAGGGGAAAGCAGGCCAGAAGCAGGACGACGAAAAGTATCCAGCCGGCAGTGGAGATTTTTTGTTGCTGGATTGGCGGAGATTGTGACTGGCAATACGGACACTTGAACGCAACGTTTCCGAATTGGTGATGATGCGAAGGAGTCATTGGCGCCGGAGGTTGATAGGCGTTGATAGCCGGCGGCACATAGGCCGGTGGGCGATCGTCGATTTTGGTTGAGGGCCGCTGGTTCAACTCGCTACTGGCCCGCCAGGATTCCGCCGCCAGCGGAAGCGGCGTTCCGCATTTCACGCAAAAGCGTCCAGTACCGTTGTCGGCGCCGCATGATGTGCAAAAAGGCATCGTTTAGATCCGGTTTGAACTAACGAGTAGAGATTGTTCCTGCGAAGGTTTCGCCAATAAGTACCAGCGCGAGCGGCTTCAGTCGCTGTTATTAACGTCCGGAATCCAGAAGGTCTGATCGGCAACTTCGATTGGTTTCAGCCCCCGCCGCGGCAGTTCACTTCGCTTAAGTCCCAGAAACGTAAAATGTGGCAGGTCGCTCAAGACCGTTTGGAACCACCCGTGCTCGCCGAGAATCTCACGCACGCGTGCATTTTGAAATTCTATGACGTCAAACGCAAGCATGGCGACGTGCTGAGATGTCCCCGGCGCCGCGATCGAGTAGAGCACGGATTTGGAAAAGTCCTTGCTGAAAAAGATGCCCTGCTTCTCAAGTTCCAGCACTTCCCCAACCTGCCGATCGACCGCCAGACCCTGCAGCCGGACAACCTCTTGTGGCAACAGTCTTCCCTGTTTTTGCCAGTGATCCAATGCCGGCAGAAAGCGTGTGTTCCACAGCCTAAGCGTGTCGGCATAGCTGCGCCGCGCGGCTTCGGCGCCGTCACGCGGTGTAATGTCCAACCCTTCAGCATGCGCCTTTCTCCTGGCCTTCAATAGCGAATCCATTGCCGCTGGTTGAAGTTCGATGCGCGCGCCACCAATTGTCGCCCCGGCCGGTTCCGCCGCTGCCTGGAATTGCTGAACCCGTTCTTCACTGGTGAATACACAGGTGGGCGGTGGCATGACGACCTCGCCGGCCACAAACATCGCTCCATAGTCTTCGAGCACGCGCCGCGCTGTATCATCGGTGGGCGGGCAAATGTCCGCCAGTGACATGTGGCGCCGGCGCAGCGCTTCATGCAGCGCGAGATAGAATGGCGAAGTGTTCACGTTGTTAGCAGTCGTTGGCAACCAAACTCAAACAGTGTATAAGGCAAGCTCGCTATCTATGCAAAACGAAATTGACATCATAAGGGATATTTCGCAGAAATTCTCCCAGGCGGGAATAGAGTACATGTTGACCGGCTCAGTTGCGATGAACTATTACGCGCAGCCGCGCATGACGCGTGATATCGACGTGGTCATAGACCTGAAGCCGACAGACGCCGAGGCCATAAAGTCCTTCTTCGGCGATGAATATTACGTAGACAGTGAAGCGGTTGAGTGGGCAATAGCGCATGAGTCCCTATTTAACATGATTCATCAAGAGAGCATAATCAAAGTGGACTGTATTGTGCGAAAGTCTGGTGAATACCGCCGCCTCGAATTTGATCGCCGCGCAGAAGTTCGGATTCAGGATTTGACAACCTGGATTGTTAGTAAGGAGGACCTGATCATTTCCAAGCTCCACTGGGCCAAAAACTCGCATTCAGAATTTCAACTCCGAGATGTCAAAAACTTGATCGGAACAGGTTATGATTCAGAGTACCTGGCGCGATGGACGGATGAACTTGGTTTGCACGAGCTCTTCCAGGAATGCCTTTTATGAATGATACATCACCAGCAATAGAGCAAAAGATGCGCGAGATGATCATGGCCCGTAGCGGTGAGGAACGTTTTATTATGGGCGCGTTGATGTTCGACGCAGCTCGAGACATCATTCTCGCTTCGTTGCCAAAGGACTTGCCGGAAGCGGAACTCAGGAGCCGTTTGTTTGAGCGAATCTACGGGGCGCCAATTAGTCACTTTACGAAGGGAAGCGAGTACCGAACCACATCAGAGTCAAAGCGAGAACGTGAATCCGGCAGAACCGGCAGATGAATCAGCTTGACAGTTCGTCTCAAAGATATAGAATCCGCGCG
This sequence comes from Pyrinomonadaceae bacterium, assembly GCA_036506395.1. Lineage (GTDB taxonomy): Bacteria > Acidobacteriota > Blastocatellia > Pyrinomonadales > Pyrinomonadaceae > DASXRU01. The sequence continues at coordinate 20,985 of DASXRU010000225.1, forward strand.
CCACAGAGTCCGAAAGCTTAGGGCGCCTCGGTTAGTGCATCGGAGTTCCTTTTATTAAGCCCCGAATGAAAAAGGAGAAACCGGTATGAAGATTAAGTATCTGGCAGTCCTGGTGGCTGCGATCGTTCACTGGCTGCTGGGCGGACTTTGGTACGGAGTCATCTTCAAGAACAAGTTTATCGAGCTGATAGGCTGGAGCCCGGAAAAGTTACAGCAGATGGCGAACCAGAGTGAGGGGAAAGCCCTGGGAATCGCGTTCCTGATGTCACTGGTCTTCTGCTACATCCTGGCGCATTTTGTGCAGTACACAAGAGCGACGACGGCGGCGGGCGGGGCGCAAACTGCATTCTGGCTCTGGCTGGGATTCATCGTCACCACCAACATTGCCACGGTGTTGTTTGAAGACAGGTCGCTGGGACTTTACTTCATAAGCATGGGTTACTATTTTGTGGCCTCAGTTGTTGCCGGTGCGATTCTCGCCGCCTGGCATCCGCGCGAGCCCGTAGAGGTTGCTACCTGATATTGCTCCCGCGTTTAAACTGGCGGCCCCTCGCTGGCATCGAGGGGCTCCAATTCTTTGGTCCAGTCTGATCCCAGACGGCTTAGCAGGATTCGCGCGCAACGGTTCCAGCGCAGAATGGCATCGTCGTTTCCATGTGGCCGAATCTTCTCGGCTGCCTCGAAGTAGCGCATCGCCTCCTCAAACAAAGGCAGCAACGTATGCGGCATGCGCCCAGCGCCCAATTGTGCTTTGGCCTGCCGTTCGTGCAGGATGCCGGCGTAATACAAACGCTTGTACTCATCGGCGAGTTTGCGAAAGGTTGCTTCAGCTTCCGTGTAGCGATCGGAGCCATCTCCTCTGAACTGATCTGTGATTGCCAGCCCCAGTAGTCGAAGCGCTGCCTGATTCTCGCTGTCCACCTCGAGGATGTCGCGGCAGATCGATTCAGCCTCGCCGGGTTCGTTCAAATAGCGATAGAGCTCAGCCTTGGCGATTGCTTCAGCGATGCCGTCCCTGGAAATGGGCTTGAGTTTGAGTTCCACGTCTAATCTCCTTTCCCGGAGGATCGATAACGGTTCGGTCACTTTTTTGCGCCGAGCTTCCGCAGAAACCAAAGCACCGGATCGTAGAAGTCATCTACCACTCGTTCCTTCAAAGGAATGATCGAGTTGTCTGTGATGTGAATATCTTCCGGGCAAACCTCGGTGCAGCACTTAGTGATATTGCAGAGGCCGATGCCCAGATCGTCCTTCAACAATTTAGTCCGCGACACACCATCGAGCGGATGCATTTCCAGCCCGGCGATGCGAACGAAGAAACGCGGGCCGCCGAATTGCTCCTGCTTCTCGTGATCGCGCAGCACGTGGCAGACGTTCTGGCACAGGAAACATTCGATGCACTTGCGGAACTCCTGGACCCGATCGACGTCGCGCTGATCCATTTTCCATTTAACATTGGCGCGTGGTGTGAAGGGGGGAATCTTCTTGTTGACTTCGTAATTCCAGGAGACATCCGTAACCAGGTCCTTGATTACCGGAAAAGACTTCATCGGTTGAACGGTAATCGGCTCATCCAGCGGCAAAGCGTCCATACGGGTTTTGCAGGTCAGCCGCGGGCGCCCGTTCACTTCCGCCGAGCAGGATCCGCATTTGCCGGCTTTGCAGTTCCAGCGGACCGCCAGATCAGGCGCCTGATGTTCCTGAATGTAATGTAGCGCATCGAGCACAACCATCCCGGGTGCGATGGGCACCTGGTACTCGACCATGCTGCCAGCATCTCGATCGCCGCGAAAGATTTTGAATGTTGCGTCCAGCCGCCCCCTCCTTCGTTTAGAGGCGGGCTAATGCCCGCCGTTTTCCAGATCAGGCGGGCATTAGCCCGCCTCTAAACCGTCACGTAGCTTCGATAATCTGCTTCAGATCAGCCGGCATCTCAGGAGTCGGAGATTGCGTCAGGCGCATCTCGTCTCCATCACGCGAGACGATGTTGTTCTGTTTGCCCCAGGTCCCATCGTAGTTGGGATAATCGATTCTGCTATGGGCGCCACGACTTTCATTGCGGGCCAGCGCGCTCAAAGCTACTGCCTCGGAAACGGTTAACATCGATTTCAGATCACGCGCCAGGTGCCAGCCGGGATTAAACAAGCGCGAGCCTTCAACACGCACGCGCGCTGCGCGCCCTTTGAGGGCCCGGACCTCCGCCAGACCGCGCAGCAAATCTGCTTCACTGCGAAAGATGCCGACAAGATTTTGCATCGTCTCCTGCAGCTCGCGATGGATCTGATAGGGACTGTCGCCGTCGGTGCGTTCGAACGGTGTCAACATCTCGCGCTCCGCTTCGTCAATTTGCGCGCCATCCACAGCCGGCGGTCCAACACGGTTTGCATGTTCAGCGGCAGCGAGACCCGCGCGGCGGCCGAAGACCAGGAGATCGGAAAGCGAATTGCCACCCAGTCGATTTGCACCGTGCAGACCTGCCGCTGCCTCACCCGCGGCGAACAACCCTGGCACACTGGCCTGCGCCGTTTCTGCCTCGACGCGAATGCCGCCCATCATGTAATGGCAGGTTGGCCCAACTTCCATCGGCCCTTTGGTGATATCAACGTCGGCCAGCTCACGAAACTGGTGATACATGCTGGGCAGTTTCTTCTTCACGTAATCAGCCGGCTTGTGCGAAATGTCGAGATAGGCGCCGCCGTGTTCGGTGCCGCGACCTTCCTTCGCTTCGGTATAGATTGCGCGCGCCACTACGTCCCGGGTGGACAACTCCATTTTTTCCGGATCGTAGCGCTCCATGAATCGCTCGCCGTCTTTGTTGCGCAATACGCCGCCTTCGCCGCGCACTGCTTCAGTCACCAGAATGCCCTGAACCCCGGGCGGCCAAACCATGCCGGTGGGATGAAACTGGACGAACTCCATATCCATTAACTCGGCACCCGCATCGTAAGCCAGCGCCATGCCATCGCCGGTGTATTCCCACGAATTTGAAGTAATGCGCCAGGCTTTGCCGATGCCGCCGGTGGCAATGACGATCGACTTTGCTTTGAAGACTACGAAACGGCCCTGTTCGCGCCAATACCCAAAGGCCCCAGAGACCCGTTCACCTTCTTTTAGCAAGCGCGTTATGGCGCACTCCATGTAAACGTCGATTCCGAGATGCACGCCGCGGTCCTGCAGCGTGCGAATCATCTCGAGCCCGGTGCGATCACCGACGTGACAAAGACGTTTGAAGGTATGGCCACCAAAGGCGCGCTGCAGAATCTCGCCATCACTCGTGCGATCAAAAAGCGCTCCCCATTGTTCGAGTTCACGCACGCGCTCCGGCGCCTCCTGGGCATGAATCTGGGCCATGCGCCAGTTGTTCAGAAACTTGCCGCCGCGCATCGTGTCGCGAAAATGCGTGCGCCAGTCGTCAGCCGGATCGACGTTGGCCATCGCCGCGGCGATTCCGCCTTCGGCCATCACCGTGTGCGCTTTGCCGAGAAGTGATTTGCAAACGATCCCCACGGTCGCCCCCTGCGCCAGCGCCTCAATGGCCGCCCGCAGGCCCGCGCCACCCGCGCCGATGATCAGGACATCGTGTTCGTGAGTTTCGTACTTCTCGGTCACAGGAGTCTCAGATCCGTGATCGCGCCAGTCGCGACCAGCCTGATGTAAAAGTCCGCCAGGCCGACCGAAGTCAGGCTCAGCCACGCGAACAGCATATGGTGCTCGTTCAGGAATGACGCGCCCCGCCACGCGGAGTGTCGCGGGCCGCCAAACGTGACGCAGGAGAAGCAATCAACCTTGCCGCCCACAATGTGCCGCAGCGAATGACAGGAGAACGTGTAAAGCGACAGCAGAACTATGTTAGCCAGCAACACCAGAGAGCCCACGCCGACACCAAAATGTTTTCCGCTCGCTGAGTCAAACCAGAAAGCGCGCACGGCGTCGTACCAGAGAATGATCAGAAAGATAAGCGCGAGATAAAGAAAGTAACGGTGCAGATTCTGCAGGATGAAAGGGAAGGCTGTTTCACCGCGATAACGATGTGGACGAGCCTCGCCGACTGCGCAAGCGGGCGGATCTAAAAAGAAGGCCCGGTAATAGGCTTTGCGATAGTAGTAACAGGTGGCGCGAAATCCCAGCGGCGCGCCCAGGATCAAGATGGCGGGAGAGAATGGCCACCAGCGATGATGCGGATCGATCAGTGGCGAGTAAAACGGGGAAAGGTAAGGGCCCCATTCGTAATAGTGGCCTTCGAAGGCGCGCAGGGTGGCGTAAACACCGAACCCGCCCAGGACAATGACCACTGGGATCAGCTCCACCCACCACGCGTCACGACGCATGGTGGCGCCAAAACCTTTGCGGCGGATTTCGCTTGATGGTTCAGCCAATCAAAGTCAGACGGCGTCGGTAACAGCGCGTACTTCGATCCGGCGGCCGCCTATCTCCTCTCGGTCGGGTGCGGATGAAAATCAACGTCTTGGGAAACTATGTTTTGAAACTCTGGAGCGCGCGTATTCTAGCATCGTAGGGGCCGGGGCAGTAGCCCGACCGTAAGGGAGGGCAGTGTCCTACTTCTGTGTGTATGCTCTTACTGATTTGGGAAGACCTGGAGAGCAATAACTTGCCCCCTTTTTTAGCGGCACACTAACGGAGGAAGGGCGTTTCCCGGCACTCCCTCCGAGAACGCCCTTGGTGCTAAGGTCAAGGCAAAACCGTGATGGAGGTAACCGGGTGGAGTTCCCTCCATTTCCCGTGATTCTTCTCCTCTACGTATTGCCCAACAATACGGACGTGCGATCCGACGGGCGGAATATCCACGCTACTGTGATAGCCTCGACAGGCTGGTTTTGCATCCTCCTGCTTGACCGGAAGAAATTTACAGACAATCTCAAAAACCAGGTTGCCGCCTTCATCACGCTTATTTCCGGCGTCTAGTAGTCGCTTGAATTGCGGATCTGGCTTTAGCCAGCCGTGAGTATCGCCGTCTTTCTCATGCCTAATTCCATCGCGCCTCTTACCCTTCGTTGCGTCGACAATGGTTCCTGTGACCTCAACGCACCTGTTCTTGACGATCAATCGGTTTGGGTGATAGACGTGGCGCAAAAGCGTTTGGTCGCAGGTCTGGCCGTAGGCTGATAGGGACGCAAGGGAAAATAACAGCACGAGATACAGTAATCTTTGCATGGTGAACCTCCAGAGGAAAAGGTGAGAGAACAGGAGGCTTATACTCTAACGAGTTAGTTCATGCAAGAATCTTTGTATGGACAAGGGGCGTGCCAATGAGGTCAGGCATGCCCACACAATTAGGACACTATCTAAGGGAGGGCGTGTTCTGATGAGACGCCCTCCCCTTACGGTCGGGCCACTGCCCCGTAGAGGCGGGCTTCGTTAGGGGACCAACACAACTTTGCCGGTGTTCTTCCGCGACTCGATATAGGTGTGGGCCTCGCCGGCTTGATCAAACGTGAATGCGCGATCCACGTAAGGCCGTAGCCAGCCTTCTTCAACGCCGCGTAGAATCTCTTTCGTCCAGCGTGCGACCTTGTCAGGCTCGTGAAACATGTGGCCCAGGTTCAAGCCAAAGACGCTCCGGTTCTTACTTATCAGAGAAAAGGGATGAAAGCGCGGCATCTGGGCCACTGCTTTGAGCATTTTGAGTTTGCCGGCGATACCCGTCGCCGAGGCCGTGGAAACTCCGAACATGCCAAGCCGGCCGGTATGCCTCAACGCCCGGTAACTCTTTTTCCAGTGGGCCCCTCCGATCGGATCGGTCACCAGCTCGACGCCGCGGCCCTTCGTCAGATCCATCAACACCGGCAGCCAGTCCTGATTGCGATAATCGATGGGATGATCAAGTCCACGCTCTCTTAAGAAGTCATGCTTCGAAGGACTGGCAGTGCCATAGGTCACCGCGCCAATGTTTTTGGCAATGTCCAGCGCGGCGAGGCCAACACCTCCACCGGCGTTGTGAATCAAAACGGACTCGTCCGCGCGCAAGCCGCCCATGACGACAAGCAGGGCATAAGCGGTAAGGTAGTTCACTGGAATGGCGGCGCCTTGTTCAAAGGTCAGCGACTCAGGCTTTGGGAAACACTGCTCGGGTTTGACAACCACGAACTCCGACTGCCCACCGAAACGCGTTAGCGCCACGACTGACTTTCCCAGCAGATTCTGGTCGACGTTTTGCCCAACCGTATCGACGACGCCGGCCACTTCATAGCCCATCACGCAGGGCTTCTTCGGCCCATCGGGATAAAGTCCCTGGCGCGCCAGGATGTCAGCGAAGTTGATTCCCGCGGCGCGGACCTGAATCCGCAGCTCGTCCAACTTCGGTTGCGGGTCTGGCTTCTCCTCAACGCGAAGGACTTCGACTCCGCCCTCTCCGGTTGTGACCACCTGTCGCATCGTATGTTCAGCCTGGTATTTTTCTCGCTCGAGAATGACTGCAGCTCACGCTGCCACCAAAGCCTTAACCAGATCTTTTGAGAGTTCTATTGGTAGGAAATAATCGGCAGGATAAAGATAATCTTCGCCTGACTCATCCACTACTCTGATGTAACTGTCTTCCGCCGCAGTTTCATCAGGCAAGACTTGATAAATCTTACGGAGTTCCAGGTCCTCACAGTCTTCGTTGTGGACACAAACCACAAATCGCTTAACTTCTTTCTCGCGTTTCATATGTTTCAATCGAGGTATCGCTTGATCTTGAGCTTCTTCTTGCCAATACCGTGGGCCTCGTACCAATGCAACTCGACTCTGCGTATCCTACCATTCCTGAGTCGAACTGTGGCAACCCCTTTCAGCTTGCGCCAACGGCCCCTGCCAAACTGCTTTCGCAGACGAGCGATCTCGCGAATTTTGCCGGTGAGGGCGATAGTTTCGATTTCAGTAATTTGACTTAATATTTCAAAGTACATTTGGTGAGGATTTCCCAGGGATCAATTAATCGGCTCCGGCTGCGCCCAGCCTAACGGTCCGCGAAGCCTGATCTTAGCGGATGGCTTCTGCCAGCGTGCGCTTACCAATGAACACCGTCACGTTCTTCACGTTCGGAAATTGGCGGGCCGTTTCCTCAATCTGTCCCACGATGCGTGGCTCGTCGCAAATGCCGGCGACAAAGACTTCGCCTGAAATAAGAATCGTGGCCGTTTGCTTCTGAATTGAGACACTTCTTAAGCTGAGATTTCGCCCTTTCCAGAAATTCTGAAGTCCCGGACTATCGACCGGCTCTGGTGGCATAGAGAGCAGTTCCTGAAGCGCCGCTCTTAACGGCGCTCCAGTGTCGCTGACCCTGCGTGTAACCGGTACCAGGCTGTCGTCGCAGCCGGTCTTCTTTCCGCGTTTCCCATTATCACCGACCGCCACCAGATAGATCTTGACCTCGCTATTGGGTTGAGTCGACGCGAAATTGCTTTGCAGCATTCCCAGGAGGTTGCCTCCCTTGCCATAATTTATGTTCGCAATCTTCCAGCCCGTCTGCGAAACCAGGTCAAAGAGAATCCTCTGCTTTTCTCCGAAGTTTTCGAAAGAGACGAGGACCTCTGCCTTTCCCTCTCGATACGCAGGCTTGTGGATGACGAAATTCTTAATGTCGGTGTCCTGCGCATTGTACAAAGGGTCAAAGTCCAACGCGCCAACTTCACCCTTGGAGGCGACGGCGTCTTTCCAGATCAGATTGGCGAGATTCTTTTCAAAAAATTCATCCAGCAACGCGCGGCTCCGGGTTTGAAAGAACGGGCTTCGCTTCTTGTGTTGCTTGTAGAGATTTGCCACCACTGCGTCGGGCGACGGCTTCTTTGTCACCGTCGAGCCACGGGTTGAAGAAACCCCAATGCCGAGAATTAATGTCATGACAACTGCGTATGATGTAATTGATTTCATACAGTGCGTGTCCCAATCATGTCAGTTTGCGGCGTTGAAAGAGCGGGGGCAGGCCCCCTTCCTGACTGCGGGTTTCTTTTTACTTGACTCATCTCCGAGGCGGGATCGCTCGTTAAAAGTTTTGGAGCACCTTGGAATAATTGCAGTCAGGAAGGGGGCATGCCCCCGCTCTTCATGGCTAATTATTCCCTGCACTTGATGGGATGAACAGTCATCCAGAGCTCGCTTCATTCAGGCGCCGACGATACCACACAAGCACGCGGAAGCGACATGCGCTTGAATGAGCAGCGATTGAGTTGTGCTGACCTAATCTCATTAACACCTGGCTTTAGCCAGGTGGTTACTGCGATTTATTGATCCTAAAACCGTTTCAACGGTTTACGATTAAACCGTTGAAACGGTTAATGTCAGATAGTTCGTGATTGTCACCGCGCTGAAGTGCGGTGTGAATGAGAATCTCAAACTACCATATCCATTCCTCGCTTAGTAAATTCGCCTTGAACCTGCCGGTCTTTCCAGCTAAGGTACGCCGAAATGAGGATCAACTCTGAATCGAACAGTTCAATTCACGGACTCAGGTCTGTCCTCCTGGCTATATTCTCCACCACCTTTCTGGTCGCGTTGATAATTAGCCTGACAGGTTGCCGGCGCCCGGAGCAGCAAAACGGTAAGACCCTGACACTGGCCGTCAACTCCGGCGTCGAAGGCGATGCGCTGAAGCAGGCGGCGCTCGATTACGAAGCGCAGACTGGCGTGCACATTAACATCGCCGAGTTTCCCTATACCAACCTGTTCGAAAAGGAGTTGCTGGATCTCAACGCCCGGACCGGCGCTTACGATCTGATCATGCTGGACGATCCATGGTTTCCCAGATTCGCAACCCAACAGTTGATGATGGACCTGGCTCCGCTGCTGCAAAGCCATGGAGCGAAATGGCCGGATGAGGACTTTGTCCCCGCTTCAGTCGCGCTCGGGCGCGAGCCATACCAGTTCGGCGCGCTTTACGCTCTGCCCTATGTGGGCAACTCGCAATTACTTTTTTATCGCAAAGACCTCTTCGCCAAACATAACTTGAAAGAGCCGGCCACCTGGGACGACGTGCTCGCGGCAGCGAAGACAATTAACCAGCAGGAAACAGAAGGCACTGAGGACGGCGGCAAAATCTACGGCTACGTCATGCGGGCGGCGCAGGGCAACGCCGCTGTAGCGGATTTCATGCCGATCTTCTGGGCCTTTGGCGGCGAGATGTTCGACGCGAGCGGGCGGCCAACGGTCAACAGTGCGGAAGGAATTGCGGCGCTGAAGTTCATGCTCGAGCTGGGCAAGTATTCGCCGCCAGGATATGCGAGCTTCAACGCGGATGAAGTAGGAGCGCATCTGTTGCAGGGCACGGCGGCGATTTCCATCAACTGGCCCGCATGGATTTCCTCATTCAGCGATCCGGCAAAATCAAAAGTGATCGGCAAGATGGAGTTTACTACAATGCCTGGTGCGAAGAACCCGGGTCGCGCCGAGATTGGCAATTGGCTGATCGCAATTCCACGCGATGCGAAAAACAAAGACGCCGCATTTGATTTCCTTCTTTGGGCGACTAGTGCCGAGCAAATGAAACGTTCAGCGTTGCGCGGCAATCCGCCGACGCGCAGGTCACTCTTCATTGATGCGGAGTTGGTGGCAAAGTTTCCGGCGTATCCGGCCCAGTTGCGCTCGCTCGAGACTTCAAAGCCGCGACCCCGAACGCCATTCTGGAACGAAATCGAGAATGCCTTCGGCATCTACCTCTCAAAAGCAAACAGCGGCGAACTATCTGCGGAAGAGGCAATGAATCAGGCCAATGCCGAGATCGCAAAGATTCTTGAGCGCGAAAAGTAGGTCGGCCGGCAAAGGCCGCGGGCTGCGGGTTGGTTCGGATCGAACTCTCGGCTACGCGCTGGTGGCGCCGAGCATTGCGGTGCTGCTGGCGCTCTCGATCTATCCGCTCATAAATGCCGTCACCCTCAGCCTGCACGTTATTTCAGGCGGAACTTCGCGCTGGAGTCTGGGAAACTTCGCTCGACTGTTCTCCGACCAGTTCTTTCTTGCGGCGCTCGGCCATACTCTAATCTACTCGGCCAGTGCGCTAACGATTGAGTTCTTCCTCGGCCTGGCTCTCGCGGTCTTGCTCAACCACAGAATGCGTGGCCGCGGATTCTTCCGCGCTGGGCTACTGGTGCCAATGATGCTGCCCACGGTCGTCGTGGGAGTCGTGTGGCGTTTGATGCTCAATCCTAATTTCGGCGCCATAAACGGCACGTTGAAGCGTCTCGGAGTGAACACTGCTTCGTTGACATGGACTTCGTCGCCCCGACTGGCGATGCTTTCCGTAATTGCCGTTGACGCGTGGCAGTGGACTCCTTTCATGTTTCTCATTCTGCTGGCGGGCTTGCAGGCAATACCGCAGGAACCGTACGAGGCGGCGCTGGTTGACGGCTCCAGCGCCTGGCAAACTTTTCGCAACGTAACTTTGCCGCTGCTTAAGCCCGCGATTCTGGTGGCGCTGCTGCTGCGCACCATGGATCTGCTGCGCGTTTTCGATCAAGTCTTCATTCTTACTGAAGGTGGGCCGGGATTCGCTACTGAGACGATTAGTCTTTACATCTATCGCACAGCGTTTCGCTTTTCGAATTTTGGCTACGCCGCTGCAATGTCGTTCGTGCTGCTGGTAATCACGAACATCATCAGCGCCTTCTACATCCGGGTGCTGCAAGTGCGGGAGACTGGCTAATGATGAACACCCCATTGCGAGGAATCTCTGCGGCTTTGCCGCCGCCCAGTGCGGAAAGGCTGCGCCTTTCCGTCACGCTTAAACTGGGTTGGAGGCTGCGCCTCCGCCCTATTTGAGGCATAGCCTCAAATGATCTTGATGAGCAACGGAAAGACATAGCCTTTCCGCACTGTGCGGCGGCACAGCCGCTTCGGTTCTCGTTTTGGAATCTCTCAATGCCAGGTGAGACTGTAAACAAAAGCCATAAAATCCGATTCATAAGTACGAGCGTGCTTCGCTATCCCCTGGTCCTGCTGGCGCTGCTGGCGGCCCTTGCGCCGATTTACTGGATGCTGACGATCTCTCTGAAGCGCGAGGTCGATCAATTTGCCGTGCCGCCGCGCTGGTTTTCCTTCACACCTGCTTTCGAGCACTACGCTGATGCTTTTCTGGCCCGTTCATTCGGTCAATACCTGATTACATCTGCTATCGTTGCTGTTTGTTCGACAATCTGCGCGGTGGTTATCGGCACCCTGGCAGCCTACGGGCTGGCGAGATTCAGGATGCCTCATCGTCTCGATCGCAAGCTCTCGCTCTGGATTCTTTCCACGCGAATGTTCCCGCCGATCGTCACAGCCATCCCTCTGTTTCTGATGATGCGCGATCTGCATCTGCTAAATACGCGGGCCTCCCTGGTGATTCTATACACAGGTTTCAATCTTCCTTTCGTGGTGTGGATGATGCGCGGGTTTTTCCTTGAAACACCGCGCGAGTTGGAAGAGGCGGCAATGGTGGATGGCGACTCGCGTCTGGGCGCGCTGCGCCGCGTGCTGCTGCCGCTGGTGGCGCCCGGCCTGGCGGCTACGGCAGTGTTTTGCCTGATCATTTCCTGGAATGAATTTCTTTATGCTCTGGTGCTTACGCAAACTGATGCGGCAATGACTCTGCCGGTTGGCATTGCCGGCCGCGTGACCCAGTATGAAATCAAGTGGGGTGTGATGAGCGCGGCGGGAGTAGTGGCGATGCTGCCTATCCTGATCTTTGCCATGGCGGTGCAGAGGTATCTTGTGCGCGGCTTGTCGCTGGGCGCGGTGAAAGGGTAGGGGGCAGGGTGTGGGGTGTGGGATAAAGCGTGGATGTACGTTTTGACAAAGTAACGAAAGCATTCGGCGCGTCGGTGGCGGTTGATGAACTGTCGCTCACGATCGACGATGGCGAGTTTGTCGTTCTGCTTGGGCCATCGGGCTGCGGCAAGTCAACCACCCTGCGAATGCTGGCGGGCTTGGAAGAGGTTACCGCAGGTGAGATATTTATCGGTGGCCAGTGCGTGAATGATATTCCACCCCGAGCGCGCGATCTCGCCATGGTCTTTCAAAACTATGCGCTCTACCCGCACATGACGGTGGCGGAGAACATCGCGTACCCTCTGCGCATACGGAAACTCTCGCGAGAGGAAATTGCCATCCGGGTTGAGCGAGTGGCCATTTTGCTTGAGATTGGCGGCCTGCTAACGCGCAAACCGCGAGATCTCTCCGGGGGCGAACGGCAACGCGTCGCGCTGGCGCGGGCCATAATTCGCGAGCCGCGCGCGTACCTGATGGATGAGCCGCTTTCGAATCTTGATGCCCGGCTGCGGGTGCAGATGCGTGGCGAGTTGAAGCGGCTGCAGCATGAGCTGGGCACGACGACGATTTACGTCACGCATGATCAGGCGGAAGCCATGACCCTGGCGCATCGCGTGGCAGTAATGCGAAAAGGCAAACTGCAGCAGTTCGATAGTCCGCTGAACATCTACAACCATCCGGAGAATCGCTTCGTCGCTGAGTTTGTCGGCAGCCCGAGCATGAACTTTATCGAAGGACGCATCGATCCGGAGACGGGTGTGTTTAGAGGTGAAGGAATTGCGTTGCATCTCGACAGGCACAGGTTTGATAGCCTTAGGAAGCTGGATGCTGATCGCCAAGTGATCCTCGGTATTCGTCCCGAGCATGTCCAGGTTTCCCCGATTCAGCATGATAGTGGGGTGCCGGCGAAGGTTTATGTTACTGAACTAATGGGCAGCGAGACCTTTGTCTTTGTGACGATTGGGAATGAAAAGATTATTGCTCGCGCCCCGGGCGACTTCCGCGCTGAAGTGGAGTCAACGGTCTGGCTGCACATTGATATGACAAAGGCACATTTCTTTGATGCCAACACGGGAGAAGCTATGTGGCACAGACTTTAGGCGGTGGAACCCGGTGCCGCAAACTCTATCCTGTGCTCATGGTGATGTCAGGGAAACTTACAATCACAGACTGAAGTCTGTGCCACCAAAATATGAAACTGGCACTTAACGGCGCAACTACAATGAAGGCGGATTTGGCGACCGATGTCCGTGCCGCGCATTTGGCGGGTTTTCAACTTCTGGAAATCTGGGCGGCCAAACTTCGCCTCTTCCTGAAAACCAGCCAGGTGTCGGATCTCAGTGAACTGTTTGGGCAGTGCGCAGTGAAACCCCTCAGCATCAATTCAATCGAGCACATCACATTTCGGAACGCGGAGGACTATGCCCGAATCAAAGGAGAATGCGAGGAGCTAAGTTCCATAGCGTCGGCGCTTGGTTGTCCCTACATCGTGGTGGTGCCGGGGAGGCTGCCGGAGAAAACCCCGAGCCGGGAGGAGATCGTCGATGAGTCGGTACGTGTGCTCCGCGATCTTGCCGGAATCGCGGAGGGCCACGGCGTCGCGCTCGCGTTTGAGTTTCTGGGCCAGGCCGATTGCAGCGTGCAGAGGCTGGACCTGGCTAACGAGATAGTCGGGCGCGTCGCGCGTCGAAATGTCGGATTGGTAATAGACAGTTTTCATTCTTACGCGGGCGGTTCGACTATCGAAATGATTGACGCCCTCGACCCCGAGCGGCTGTTCATTTTTCATATCAATGATGCGGAGGATTTGCCGCGTGAAGAGTTACTGGATAGTCATCGCTTGTTGCCGGGGTTGGGGATCCTGCCTTTGAAGCAGATGCTCAAGGCGTTCAAGCGCATAGGATATGATCGCGTCACCAGTGTGGAGATCTTCAGGCCGGAGTATTGGGAGCGCGACCCGTTTGAGTTGGCGCGAGAGGCGAAAGGGGCCGTGCAGAAGCTTTTGATGTCAGACTAAGAGCGGGGGCATGCCCCCTTCCTGACGGCAAGTTGTCCCCCTTGAATACCGCTGCAAGCCCGGTCCTTGGTGAGACCATTGCACCCTTGAAAAGCCGCAGTCAGGAAGGGGGCATGCCCCCGCTGTAATAATTTATGGACAAAATCAAAATCGGCATCATTGGCGCGGGCTACATTGGCGGAGTGCACGCCGGAATACTGGCGCGCGATGGACGAGTTCACATTGCCGCCGTCCACGATATCGCGGTTGAGTCTGCCCAGACACTAGCTGGTACCTGTGGCGCATCCGTCGTCCAAAGCGCGCGAGAAGTCATCGAAAGCTGCGACGCTGTTTACATCACCACGCCAAACACAAAACATACGCAGCTAGCCATCGCCGCAGCCCGGGCGGGCAAGCATGTCTTCTGCGAAAAGCCCATGGCCACCAGTATTGACGAGGCGCAAGCCGTCGTCGACGCGGCAGCCAATAGCCGGGGAGTTTTTCAGGTCGGCCACAACCGGCGCTTTGCGCCAGTGTACGCAACGCTCAAGCGAATGCTGGCGGAGAGTCATGCGCCGCATTCAGCTCACGTGAAGATGAATCGCGGCGAGTTGTTGAACCCGGAGTGGGTGGGTGACCCGCAAGTAACCGGCGGGTTTCTTTATGAGACCACCATTCACATGTTCGACATGATGAGGTTTCTGTTCGGCGAAGTGACAATGCTGCAGGCCGTCGGCTCTTCACATGAGTACGCGGAGATGGACGATTTTTCTGTTCTTTTGAAATTTGCCGGCGGCATGCACGCGACATTTGCTTCCTCAGCCGACGCCAGCTGGCTCTTTCCTTTTGAGCGGGTCGAGGTTTTCAGCCATCACAGCACTATTACTACGCGCGAAATGGAAAGCCTGGTTTACACCGAAGGATTGGACGGCCGCCACGTCGAGCGTTCCCTGCACGGGTTATCGAAAGAGGAAAAATGGGGCTATCAACAGGAAGATCAGAGCTTCATCGATTCGATCACGAAGGGATTGCCCGCCGCGGTGACAGCGCAAGATGGTTTCAAGTCTGTCGAACTAGTCGAAGGATGCTACCGCTCAGTTCGAAGCGGCGAGCCGCTGAGGTTTTAGGGCCAATCGGAGTTGTCAGAACCGCCTGCGGTAGCGGGCGGGCCTTCTTTTTCCCTCGGCGCAGGGAAGACAAGGAGGGCCCGCCTGCTACCGCAGGCGGTTCTGACCTGCGTGCTACGTCGTCGTGGCGCCGGTGGCAGCTTCGCCAGTTTCTTTCCCCGGCTGCGGCACTACACGAAGATAAGGCTTCACAGTCTTCCAGCCGCCGGGAAACTTCTTCTTGGCATCTTCGTCGGAAAGCGATGGCACGATGATTACATCGTCGCCGTCCTTCCAGTTTACCGGAGTGGCTACGCTGTGCTTTGCCGTTAGCTGCAGGGAATCAATCACCCGCAGGATCTCGGCAAAGTTGCGGCCGGTGCTGGCCGGGTAGGTAATCATCAGCTTGACCTTCTTGTCCGGACTAATGATGTAAACCGATCGCACGGTGAACACGTCGCTGATTTCCGGATGGATCATGTCATAGAGTTCCGCCACCTTGTGGTCGGGATCGGCAATCACCGGAAAGTTTAGCGCGGTGCCTTGCGTCTCTTTGATGTCTTCCGCCCAACGCTTGTGGGAATCCGTCGGGTCAACGCTGAGGCCGATGACTTTCACATTGCGTTTTTCAAATTCGGGCTTCAAGCGCGCGCATTCGCCGAGTTCGGTAGTGCATACGGGCGTGAAATCTTTGGGATGAGAGAAGAGAACCGCCCAGCTATCGCCAATCCACTCATGAAAGTTAATCGGGCCCTCGGTGGTCTCAGCGGTGAAATCCGGGGCCGTGTCTCCTAAACGTAAAGCCATAACTTCAGTCCTTTCTGGTAGAAGAATTCAGTTAGAGTACTTCTCTAAGTGGGTCGAAACGAATTGTAGAAGAAGGTGATTCTAACTGCGGAGGTTTTACATCCAAAGGGCAGCGAAGTCAATCTAGTGGAGTGTGCGGAGTCGGAAGGGGGGCATGCCCGCTCTTGATCTGTTTCTTCCTCCCCTCCGAAATAGGAATACTGCAGATTTTCCATATGTCATTTCTCGTTTTTCATTTTCCATTGGAAAAACCTAAGAACCGACTAATGGATCCTGGATGAAGAATTAATGAAAAATGAGAAATGACATATGGAAAATCTATCTTCCCACTCAATTGCCCTGACTTCAGGTATAAGGGGCGAGAAGTTTGCGCTGTGCTAGACTCAATTAATTCGTGGAAACCAAATCCTTTCAGTTAAGACCGGAACAAGCTGAGGCTGCAAAGGTGCTCGACCGGCACATTTCCGTGACGGCCGGACCGGGCGCGGGCAAGACCGCCGTGCTGGTGGAGCGCTACCTGCACATTCTTCGGACGCACGACGTCGCCATAGATCAAATCGTCGCAATCACTTTTACCAATCGCGCTGCCAACGAGATGCGCGGCCGGCTCCGGAAAAAACTGGACCAGCTTTTGCGAGCCACCAGCGGCGATGAGCGACGCAAGTGGCTGCGGCATAAGCGAACGCTTGATGGCGCGGTAATCACGACCATTCACGGATTTTGCTCCCGGCTGCTGCATGAGTTTCCGGTCGAAGCCAACATAGATCCGCAGTTTGTTCTGCTGGATCAGCATCAGTCAGCGATGCTGCTCGAGGCAGCAGTAGAAGCATCGCTCACCGAGTTCATTAACTCGGGAGAAGAATGGATCACGCGGCTGACGGTGGGAATGGGAAGGGGTTTGCTGGCCCAATCGTTGGCGGATGCTCATCGCGCGTGTCGTGACGTTGGCATTTCACTGGACGAGGTCGCAGAGCAAACCAGTCGCAGCCATGCCACGATCGATGATTACCAGGCGACCCTCAGCCGGCTTGAAACGGAGATGGGCGGCTTGCTGGCGATGCCCAGATCAACGCCTGCGGCAGCAGCCAGGCGCGCCAGGCTTGAGTTGGCCTGGCCTGCGCTGCACTCTCTTTTGCAGACTATCCCGGGCCCCGAGTCGCTGGCCGAATACTGCCAGGCAATCGAAGATTTCCGCCAGGTGCGTCCCAGCGCGACAGGGAGTTTCGCCGGTCGGATTAAAGCGCTCGACGAATTGATCTGGGAAAAGCCGCTCAAGGGCCGTGTGCCGCAGATTTGCTTCGATCTTTTCGCCAAAGATTACGCCGCTGCCTTCATCAAGGTCCTGCGCCGCATCGCTGAACGCCTGGAAGAAGACAAAGCTCGTTTGGCGGCGCTCGACTTTGACGATTTGCAGTTGCGAGTTTTGAAACTGCTCAGCGAGCACCCGGAAGCGCTGGCCCGCATTGCGCAGCGATTCAAGTTCTTCCTGGTGGATGAGTTTCAGGACACGAACAGACTACAACGCGATTTGATGACGAAACTTGCGCTCACCCACTCCCAACGCGCGAACCTCTTCATCGTCGGCGATCGCAAGCAGTCGATCTACGGTTTTCGTGGCGCCGACGTCAGCGTGTTTGGCGAGATGACCGCAGGGTTAGAAGCGGCCGGCGGCGCATCAAAGCCTTTGCATCTGAATTTCCGCAGCCAGCCACCGCTGATCGACTTTTTCAATGTTCTCTTCGAAAAGCTTTTCCAGCCCAGCGAAGCCTGCGAGCAGAAAGACCGCGGACAGTTGGGCTACGTCGAGCACGAGCGCAGCAGGGCGGAACGCGCATCGCAAGACACGCCACCGCTAATCGAAATGCTGGTAGACGTTGCGCCGGCCGACAAGAACGATCCCAGGTCACAACAATCACCAAGAGAACGGGACGCGGAGCAGTTGGCACAGCGAATTATCAGTCTGGTTCGAGATCCGGAGTCGGAGAACCAGCTCCAATCCAATTTGGATAGGAAGATTGGGCGCGAACCCAGCGCACAATCCAACACGCCGAGGTTCGAGTTTCGCGATATCGCCCTGCTCTTCAGGGCGATGACCGATGTGCCCGCATACGAAGCAGCCTTCCGTCGTGCCGGGATTCCATCGCTGACCGTCCAGGGCAAAGGATTCTACGATCGCGAAGAGATCAGCGACATGATTCAGTTGCTGCGCTTTCTGGATAACCGCACGGATGAGCTGGCGCTGGCTGCGGTCCTGCGCTCGCCGCTTTGCGGAGTTTCGGATAATGCGCTGCTGGCCCTGCGCTGCGGACCGCTCGTTCCCGGGGCGCGGGAACAGGGCCGTTTGAAAAAGAAGCGCGGGGTGCGCAAGCTCTTTCATGCGCTGCGTCACCAGGATCAGATCCAATTCATTGCGGACGAAGAGCGGCCGGTGCTGAATCGCGCGGCGGTTCTGTTAACGCAGTTGCTGGCGCGGCGCAATCGATACGGCATCGCGGAGCTTTTGCGCTTTGCCCTGGCCGAAACTGAATACCTGACGATAATCGCCGCCAGCTTCGAAGGCGCACAGCGACTCGCGAACGTCGAGAAACTTGTGCGGCTGGCCGAAAGTTTCGAGAAGTCGGGCACGCATTTGATTCGCGACTTCGTGCGCTTTGTCGAGGACTTTGAAAAGGTGGGCGGCCGCGAAGGCGAGGGCCAGATTGATGAGTCGGCGGATGCGGTTCGCATGATGACGATTCACCAGGCCAAGGGTTTGGAGTTTCCCGTAGTTATCATTCCCGATTTGCAGCGCGAATTGCGAACGCGTGATTCCTGGTACGTGCTTGATCCAAATCGAGGGCTGTCGCTACAGATACCCGATGGTCGTGGCTTTCGCGTGACTGGATTGACGTTCCAGCAACTGTGCGACCGGGCCGCGCTGCGCGACGAATTTGAAAGCATGCGCCTGCTATACGTGGCTGCGACCCGCGCCGAGGACCGTCTGTTGCTGTCGGGAGCTACGAAAGATCTGAAAAGTTTATGCACGAAACGAGATAACTGGCTGGCTTGGATCTGGCAAGGGCTGGGAATGGGCGAACAGGCCCGCAGCGGCGTGCTCTATCTGGAGGAAGGGGCGCAGGTTGATTTGAAGGTGAATTCAAGCGGAAGCCCGACCGTCAGGGAGGGTCCAGTCGTGTCAGAGGCCTCACTAGCTTCGGGGGTAAGCGGCGCCCTCCCTGACGGTCGGGCTTCTGCCCCGTTTTCAAGTCTGTTTCCCCTGCTGCGCCCGGTCGAGCCCGGCAACACGGCGGTTCATCGTTTCAGCGTCACGCAGTTGATTAATTATCAACGCTGCCCAAGGCAATATTATTTCGATCGCGTGCTGCACACTCCGGCGCCGGATCATCTTGAAGTCTGGAACGATGCCGAGGCGCCGGAGCCCCCGGCCAATTTGACGGCGACATTGAAAGGCGCGGTCATCCACCGTTTCTGCGAGACATATTGCCAGGGAGACGATCTTCAGTCTCGTCTGCGGGAGAGTCTTGACCATATTTTGCGCTTGCGGCAGGCGGAACTGGCGGATCGAATAATGGAGATTGATCGAGAAGCGGCGATTAAGGACCTCTTGCCGTTGGCCGAGAACTACCTCTCCAGCGCGGTGTTTCAGCGCATTGAAGCAGCGCGCAAAGGGGCACAGACTTCAGTCTCTGATCCTGCGACTCAACCGAATCCCGACAACGTGAACGCCAGCGGTATGCAGCCAATCGGCGCCGGGCCTTTTCCGCATCACCAGGGCGGGCTGTGGAGCGAATTGAGCTTTCGCTTGCGTCGACCAAACGGAATCCTGACCGGCACGATCGATAAGTTGCTGATCTCTAAACAGCGCAGTCAGAAAGGGGGTATGCCCCCGCTCTCCTCCCCGTCAGATATCTTCGACATCGAGATCATCGACTTCAAGACCAACCGCTTTCGCGCGAAAAACGAACTGGCCGCCAGCGCCCCAGCCGCGGCATCTGGAGCTTCGGCCTCGCGCGAGACACAACCTGCGAACGCAACCCCAGTCCTCTCCACGAAGCAAGCCGCGATAAAACAAACGCCCGGGCAAGCGTCGTTCACTTTCGAACCGAACGCGGTCGCTGGTAGTTTGCCAGGGAAAGATGTTTCTGCCGTGGCGTCCAACTTGCTTCAGGACGAGATCGAGATGGCGGCAACTGACTACCAACTGCAGATGCAGGCTTATGCGCTGGCCGTACGCGAGTTGCTGCCGGCTATGGCTGACGGGGATTTTGATGTAACTGTAACGCTGCACTTCCTCGATCCAAACGTGGAAGTGCATTTGCCCGATAACCTGCTGCAATCAGAAGTTTGCGCTCAGGCGATAGACGACGCGATGCATCAACTAAGTTCTTCGCTGGCGCCCGAACATTTTCCGGTGCGTCCGGCATCGCACTGCCGTATGTGCAACTTTCTGGATATATGCGCGGCAGGGCGGGAGTTTGTGCGGGCGACAAGGAAAGGAAATTGAACTGTTGTACTCAGCCGTCTTCAGACGGCTTTCCCGAAGGGTTTCTAGACCAGCGCTTTTGAGCGCTGGGCCAGCGCGCGGGCGGAGATTATTAGCGCGCTTCAGCGTGCTTATCATCGACGCTTTAGCATTTCGGCTAAAGCCTCCCAAGTAAGCCCGTTAAAACGGGCTACGCGATTCTCGGCGACAGCTTACCCGGCCGTAAAACTGCCGGGCTAGTAACCCTGGCGGGCAAGCCGCGTGAACGCGGCTGTGTTGTCGTGTAGTCTCAGCGCAGTTCTACGACGCTGTCAGTTGCACCTTAATCCACTCCGTAATTATTCGCTTCAGCTCATCAAGGCTCTCGTCAAAAAAATGACCGGCGCCTGGGATAACTGTTAATTGAAACTGCGAAGCATCACCGGCTTTTTCCTTGATCTCATCCACCAGTGCCCGCAATCGCCCCACGTCGCCGAATTCGTCATGTTCTCCATGAACGAACAGAATCGGCTTGCGACAATCCTTCAGAAAGCCGAAGTCGTATTTGTCTATGGGCGTGCCGATGCTGATTAGGTTGACCACGCGCGGGTCGCGAATTCCCACCTGCAACCCAACAAAAGCGCCAAATGAAAATCCCGCCAGCGTGATGGGCTGGGTTGGATAGTGCTCGGCCAGATAATCCAGGGCCCGGCGCGCGTCATCCTGCTCGCCGCTTCCTTCGCCATGCGTTCCGGTGCTCTGGCCGACACTGCGAAAGTTGATGCGCAGCGTCACCAACCCCGCGTCGTTCAGCGCGGCGGCCGCGCGAAAGACCACCTTGTTGTGCATCGTGCCGCCGCCCAACGGATGCGGGTGAAGCACCAGGGCCGAGGCGCGAAGATTGGTCTTCGGCTCTTTCAGGATTGCCTCGAGGCGTCCATGAGGCGCGCGAATAAAGAGATTACCGGCAGGATACATGATGTCGCAGCCTACCGCAGGAAAGCTTTCGTGTCATGCGG
>DASXRU010000226.1:0-7723 GCA_036506395.1 Pyrinomonadaceae bacterium
GCAGCAGCGGAACTTTCACGACTACGCGATGCTGCGCATAAACGAGGCCCCGCAGATCGAAGTTTACATCGTGCCGAGTATGGAGAAACCTACCGGCGTTGGTGAACCGAGTGTACCGCCTGTTGCTCCGGCAGTGGCTAACGCGATCTTCGCCGCCACAGGCAAGCGTGTGCGGCGGCTACCGATTCGAGTCAACCAGGCTTCGTAGCGGTACTGATGCAGTTTAGGTCCTATGCGTCGCGTATTACTGGGAGCGCGCGGGCGTCCTCGCCCGCAATGAGCGCGAAGCGCGAAAAATGACGGAGGAGACGGCCTTCTATTTTGGAAAGTGCGCGCTGGTGGCGCGA
Organism: Pyrinomonadaceae bacterium; assembly: GCA_036506395.1. Lineage (GTDB taxonomy): Bacteria > Acidobacteriota > Blastocatellia > Pyrinomonadales > Pyrinomonadaceae > DASXRU01. Next base: position 348 of record DASXRU010000226.1, read on the forward strand.
TGCGGGCGAGGGCGCCCGCGCTCCCAGTAATACGCGGCCTCTAAAGTTCGAAGCTTTATCGGGCGCCAGGTTTCTAAGGGCCAGCGCAAACGTCGAAGGGATAGGCAGATGCAACCGAAAATGAGAACCCGGAACACAGAACAAAAACTAAGACTCCTGGCCGGTATTCTTTTTGCGCTCTCCCTGGGACTGATAGTGGCCTCGATTCCGGCGTTGACCAAAGGTGCGTTGCCGATGCAGCGCAATGTCGCGCGCTCGCGCGAATTGTTTGTCTCCATCATTCCGGTCCTTCAACATCCACGCTGTCTCAACTGTCACTCAAGCGGCGACTACCCACGCCAGGGTGATGACGGGCGGATTCACATTCAGAACGTGAGGCGGGGGATTGATGGTCACGGCAAATATGGACAGAAGTGCGGCGCCTGCCACCAGGAACAGAATGTTGCCGGATCGAACATGCCTCCAGGCGCGCCCAACTGGCATCTGCCGCCCGCGGCCACGCCGATGATCTGGGAAGGCAAGACGCCCGGTCAGATATGCCGCCAGATCAAGGATCCAAAACAAAACGGCGGCAAGTCGCTCGCGCAGATCATCGATCACGTTACCGCCGACAAATTGGTCATGTGGGGTTGGAATCCCGGCGAAGGCCGCACCTTGCCGCCCATGGGCCACGACGAATTCGCGCGCCGCCTCCAGGACTGGGCCCGCTACGGCGCCGCCTGCCCGGACTAATTGTCCGAACTTCATTACTCGAAAGTTTCCATCATCCAGATATCGCCTCCCTGCGTTGAAAGTGATCGAAGAGGATCCCTGGTTCACGTTGAAGTCTCAGTGATAAAGAGGTCAACTGGCGAGCGGCACAGGTATGACACTTAAGCAGAAGGCCCCGACATCTTCGCCAGAGCCCTGCCTCCTTTCCGTTGGATCATCTAAGAGTCATTTCTCTGATTGTCCCCGCAGTTTCGTGCGCGTGATCATGTAGAGGTCTAGCCCACCGAATCCGCCCGGACGGTCGGAGCTGAAGAAGAGCGTCTTGCCGTCAGACGACAGGTAGGCGTTCTGCTCGACGAATATTGTGTTGATTGTGGCGCCCAGATTCACCGGAGTTGACCAGGCATCGAGCGTACTGTCTCGCGTTGCGACCCACAGGTCGGAGCTCCCGCCAATCGAACCAGTACGATTCGATTGAAAGAATATTTCTAACCCGTCATGCCGGATCGAAGGGCGGTTCTCGTTCATTGGGCTGCTCAGTTCCGTCACCAGAATGGCCGGCCCGAACGAGCCGTCGGCCGTTTGCTCACTCAAGTAGATATCGGCAGCGCCAAGGCCGCCTGGGCGGCTGCTCCCAAAGTATAGTTGAGGCGCACCGTCCTCTTGGTTGTCGAAATAGCTGGGACCGTTATCGTCGGCAGCGGAGTTGACTCCTGGACCGAGGTTCACCGGTAGCTGCCAGTCGAAATCATCATGCGTGTGCTCACGCTGTGAGACCCAGAGGTCTATTCCGCCCAGTCCGCCGGGACGCTTACTTTGAAAGAACATTAAGTGCTCGTCGCGGGAAAAGGCGGGGTTCCCCTCATCGAAGGTGGTATTGACAGTCGGTCCGAGGTTCACTGGAGAACCCCACGCGTCATCAATGCTCGCGCGCTGCGAGACGTACATATCAAAGCCGCCGAGTCCTCCGGGACGGTTAGACGTGAAGTACAGGCTCAGGCCATTTTTTGAGATCGCCGGCCCTTGATCGCTGAAGGCCGAGTTGATGGCTGGGCCAAGGTTGACTGGCGCCGACCAATCGGAATACCTCTGGGCGTGGGCCGATGGCGCTTGCGCCATGACGAGCGCGAGCATACCGCCGACGAACAATGTCAGAGCCAGGTGTGGTCTGAAGCCCAAACGAGTTTTTGTCTTTTCTAGTAACATGATTCTGGTTCTCCTTTTCGCAAGAGTCTGATTCTTTGCTGGTTGCGGCCGACTTGGTTATGAGCGTCACACTGGTTATTCTCAACGAATACGCAGCCTCACTCATAGAGCGACAAAGCGCCGGAAAAGCTATCAGGCAATTTTCAAGACTTTTTTCAGGGGTATTGGGCTATCAGGGGGGATTCTTAAGGTGCTACACTGGGCCCATTCAGGGTTCATTCGCTTCCTTCTCGAACGGCTCATTATGTCAACCCTCGTCCCCCAGCAAGTCACCCAACTGCTCGTGGATTGGAGCAATGGAAACCAGGCGGCGCTCGACCAATTAATGCCCCTGGTCCATGACGAGTTACACCGGCTGGCCCACCACTACATGAGCCGGGAGCGCTCCGACCACACCCTGCAAACTTCGGCTGTCGTCAATGAAGCCTATCTACGCCTCGTGGATCAAAATGATTTGCACTGGCAGAACCGCGCTCAATTTTTCGGGCTCGCCGCCCAGTTGATGCGACACATCCTGGTTGATCACGCTCGCAGTCACACTCGCGCCAAGCGCGGTGGGGGGCAGAAAGTGGCCTTCGAAGATGTCGTCGTCTTGAACCCGGAACGAGGAGCGGAGTTGGTCGCCCTCGATCAGGCGCTGAAAAAGCTGGCAGCGCTGCACCCACGCAAAGGCCAGGTCGTCGAACTGAAGTTTTTTGGCGGCTTGACGGTAGAAGAGATTGCCGAGGTGCTGAAAATCTCGCCGGTGACGGTAATGCGGGATTGGAGCTTTGCTAAGTCATGGTTGCACCGCGAAATTAGTGATGACGCCTGAGCGCTTGCAGCAGATCGAAGAACTGTATCACTCCGCGCTGGAACGAGACGCTGCGGCGCGTGTGGCCTTCATCAAAGAGTCTTGTAATGGCGATGAGGAATTGCGACACGAGGTTGAATCTCTGCTCGCCTCTCACGAACAAGCCGGAGACTTCATTGAAGCGCCCGCTCACGAAGTAGCCGCACGCTTGATTGCAGAAAACCAAAAACGTTCATTGGCGGGCCGCTTAATCGGCCACTATGAAATTATTGAATTGCTCGGCACGGGTGGAATGGGTGAGGTTTGCCTGGCCCGCGATAAAACGCTTGGTCGCCAGGTCGCGCTCAAACTCTTACCTGACTACTTTACCCGCGATGAAGTTCGCGTCCGACGCTTTCAGCAAGAGGCGCGCTCTGCTTCGTCTTTGAATCATCCCAACATCGTGACCATTTATGAGATCGGCCAGGCGGACGGTCACCATTTCATTGCCACTGAGCTGATCGAGGGCGAGACGCTCCGACAACACACAGGAGGCGCGCGCCTGCCGCTGGCCGACGTGCTCGACGTCGGTATCCAGCTAACTTCGGCCCTCTCGGCAGCACACCAGGCAGGGATTGTCCACCGTGACATTAAGCCCGAGAACATCATGCTCAGGCCGGACGGCTACGTTAAAGTCTTAGACTTCGGGTTGGCCAAGCTGACTGAGAATTCCCTGAAGCGACAGACGGTCGATCCGACTGCGGCGATAGCAGTTACGGTCGACACCATTCCGGGCCTGGTGTTGGGGACCGCTCACTACATGTCGCCTGAGCAGACGCGCGGTGAGCCCCTGGACGCGCGATCAGATATCTTCTCGCTCGGTGTGGTGCTCTACGAAGCAGCGACGGGCAGACCTCCGTTCAACGGTCCCAGCCTGCTCTCGATCATGCATGAGATCGCAGCCGTTAATCCGCTGCCGCCGACGACCATCGAGCAAGACTTGCCGCGGGAGTTCGATCTGATCATCGAGCGGACTTTGGCGAAGGACAAAGAACAGCGCTATTCATCTGCGTCGGAGTTAGCCGACGCGCTGCGAAGGCTGAAGGGCGCCACATCGGATGGTCCTTACCGCTTCACGCGGCCGGCCGAAAGAGTTCAGCCTGAAGGCGAGCCGGAGGCGTTCGTCGGGCGTGAGCTTGAGATGACAAGGCTTGAGGAGTTGCTGCGGCGGGCCTCCACCGGCTCGGGCCGGCTCGTATTCATTACGGGTGAGCCTGGCATTGGCAAGACAATGCTTGCCGATGAGTTCATGCGCCGTTCGCGCAAACAATACCCTTGCCTTTTCCTCTCACGCGGGCGATGCGTGGAGCAATACGGAACAGGCGAAGCCTATCTGCCTTTTCTCGATGCCCTTGGCGCACTCCTTGCTGGCCCTGGGTGGGAGCGCATTGCGGGCGTGCTGCGAACCTATGCACCAAGCTGGTGTTTGCAACTTCCCGCCGCCTTCGTTTCGAGCAGGGATCTGGAGCGCTTACGGTGGGAAACAATTGGCGCTACCAAAGAGCGCATGCTCCGCGAAATGGGAGACGCCCTGAGTGAGTTGGCGGCCGGCGCGCCGCTGATGATTCTCTTAGAGGATCTGCACTGGGCTGACCCCTCGAGCGTGGATCTACTCCGCCATTTGTGCCAACGAATCGGGGAACAGCGCGTTTTGATCGTGGGAACGATGCGACTCGAAGATTTGGCGGTCAGCGGTCACCCGCTCAAGAGCTACAAGCTGGAAATGGAGGCGCACAACCTGTGCGACGAGGTCGCGCTTGGCTCACTCAGCGATGAACATATCGCCAGCTATCTTAATGCGTGCTTCGCCCCAAACAGTTTCCCGCCCGAGTTGCCCGTGCTTATCCGACGCAGGACCGAAGGCCACCCGTTGTTTGCGACGAGCCTCGTGCACTTCCTCGCCGAGCGGGGAGATATTGCGAAGCTCAATGATCGTTGGTCGCTTGTCTGCCCGCTCGCGGACATGGACCTCGAAGCTCCTGAGAATGTGCGCAGTATGATCCGCAGGAAGATCGAGGGTTTGCCGGAAGAGGACAAGCGCGCGCTTCAGTACGCCAGTGTCGAGGGCGAGGAGTTCACTTCAACAGTGGTGGCGGGGCTGATTGGCGACGACGACTTGATTCTGGAGGAACGGCTTGACCGGCTCGACAAAGTTCACCGTCTGATCCAAACACGCGCCGAGGAAGAGCTGCCCGACGGAACGCTCGCAGTGCGTTACCGCTTCGCGCACGCGCTCTACCACAACGTGCTCTACGGCGATCTGGTGAGCAAACGCCGGACGTTGCTGCACCGGCAGGCGGGCGAGCTGCTGACCGAACACTACGTCGATCAGGCGCCGAGAATCGCCGCGCAACTTGCCATGCATTTCGAGCGCGGCCGCGACTTTCCTCGCGCGATTCAATACCTTATCCAGGCAGGTGATAACGCCATCAAAGTCTATGCCAACGCTGAAGCGGAGAGGCATTACAGTCAGGCACTCGGCCTGGTGAAGAAACTTCCACTCGCCGGACAATCCGAAACTTATCTAGACCTTTACCGCAAACGCGGCCGAGCTAATCTCGCTCTAACACGCCGGAAGCAGGCGGAGGAAGATTTCACACGCATGCTGGATCTGGCGCGAGCTGTGGGCTCGAGAGCGGTAGAGTGCGCAGCGCTGAACGCGCTGGCCGACACATTTTTCTATTCGCACCGCCTGAAGGAAATGCGTGCTTGCGCCAGGGAGGCCATGGAGGTCGCCCAGGGTATCGGAGATGAGAGCTTACGAATTGAAGCGATGGTCCTGCTCGGGATGACGTATACCGGAAGCGGAGAGCTGGCCGAAGGCATACGGCTATTGGACGAGGCGATTCTGATTGCCAGGCCTCTCGACCACTCGCCGGCGTTAGTCCGCGGGCTAATCTATCGCGGGACGATGCATTTCTTCCAGACGGAATACGACCGCGCCGAGATTCTGCTTACGGAAGCCGTGAAGCTCGCGTCGGAATTGCGCAACGGGCTGATGCTACTTCATAGCCGGTTCTTCCTGGGTCTGAATTTGGGTAACCAGGGGCGAATCTCCGAGGCGCTGGCGACTTTACGCGAGGCCATGGAGATGGCCCGGCGCGATGGTGATCACATCATTCTCGGGCGAGTGCCCAACTCGATTGGCTGGATTCACCGCGAACTTGGAGACTTTGATCAGGCGATTGCTTACGACCAGGAGAGTGCCGAGATTGCGGGGATGTATCACATCACTGAGGCCGAAGCCAATTCGCTGATCAACCTCAGTTATGACCACACGGAGCGACACGAAAGTGAACAGGCGCTGGCGGCGCTCCGGGAAGCCGAAGCAATTTTCGCGCGCGAACAGTGGAATCACTGGCGCTTCCATCATATCCGCTTCCACGCCGGAGCCGCCGAGCACTGGCTAGCTCAGGGGAATTTTGACAGCGCCAGTGAGCATGGGCGCAAGTTGCTTGAAAACGCGACCCGCCACCAGGTGCCCAAGTACATCGCGGTTGCGCATAAGCTGCTTGCTGAAGTCGCCGTGGCGTGCGGCAATTTCGCCGAGGCCGAGACTGAGTTGAAAGCAGCGCTGGCGGCACTCGATACCCATGCTGCGCCTCTCCTGGCCTGGAAGGTTTATGCGGCGCTGGGGCGCTTGTGCTCGCAGCTAGGTCATGATCAACCTGCGCGCAAGGCCTTCGTTCAAGCTGGGGCCATTATTGGTGAGATCGCTGCGGAGGTTAGTGATGAGAGACTACGTTCGGTATTCCTGAATTCAGAAGCTGTGCTCGAGGTTTTAGAAGGAGCGAGCAGATCGTAGTTAGGCGCTCGGACCCGAGTTAATGAACTGGTAGTGAACGCCTGCTCGCCTTAGTTCCTCGTCATTCACATTCACGGTCTGCAACCGCAGCATTACCTCGGCGTTGAGTTTCACGGCTGCCCGAACCTCTGGCGATACTCAGGCGACTCTATGAACCCACGAACAATTGTGTTCTCCAGGAAGTCCGGATCGGCAGCTAGTTGGAACCGGCTGTTGTGGAAAATGTATCCACAATTAGCAGGATCAGGACTACCGACGCAGGTTTCCGGGTCACGGTGCAGGTAGCCGAAATACTCCATCGTGACGAACGCCTGCTTGTAGAACTTATTGTTGACATCGGGACTTTCGGCAATCGCTCGCAACACCTGGGCGCGGGTCTTGCGAGCGGCATTCAAGTCGTCCACCAGAGCACTTTGATTTGCCAGAGTAACGCCGGCCGTGTCCAGCAGCTTCTGCACGAAGGCAGCATTCGACAAACCACCGTATCTGTTTTGCATCTCCGTCCGCTGCATCCAGGCGTCAGTGAGGGCCACCTTCTTAGCTTCCCCGATGGCCGGGTCATCTGTGGGATCAGAGATGCTCTGCAAATCCGCGATGAACTCCGCGTAGTGCGGCCGGTCTATTTTGGTTTGATCGTTTAGCTCGGCCGGGGTTACCGGTCTTTGCCCCAGCGAGACCATGTAGAGGTACATCACGAAGGAGCCTTTGCGCTGGAACTCCGGCGAGCGGAAGAAGTTGGCCGAGATCGCTCCCCGGGTGTACTTGATGCACTCGGTGTCTGAAGGCTGGCAGCCGTTCAGGATATCGAGGTAGAACTGAAGT
>DASXRU010000227.1:0-10543 GCA_036506395.1 Pyrinomonadaceae bacterium
CGTGAATTCGGCATCGGGAAATCCGAGAGGATACTGAATTCCGAATTCCTGCGCGAACCCGGCCACTTCATCCCGGTCCCCCGGACCGCCCACGTTCAGCCCGACGACATGCAAACCCTGTGGGGCGTAACGTTTCTGCAATGCCACCAGGTGAGGTGTCTCCTCGCGGCATGGCGGACACCAGGTAGCGTAAAAATCCAACACCACCACCTGGCCCATGTAATCGGACAGTTTCATCCGTCGAGCGCCAGACGTCATCCAACCATAGGCGCTGCTGCCTTCGCCGCCGGTGCTGGTATCTGTGGGGGTTGAATCGAAAGCAGGCGGCGAGCTGGTCGTAGTAATTGTTTTGGGAGTATTTGACGGCCTGCTGTTGCAGGCCACGAAGGTTAACAAACAGAGTGCTACAAGCGCCAGCATCAGACCTGCTGTTGATAACCGGGCTCGCTGCCCATAAGCCCAGGACAGCCACAAAAAGTTTTTAGGTTCGGTCATGATCGCGGCTGGAATATTCTATACGACGCGTTGTGATGGCAAAAGGTGAGGCGGAAACAGGGATGTGGTGGTCTGCTTAGTTACTTTGCCCCGGCTCGTCGTCAGGCGCGGTGGGCCTGGATGGCTCGTCCGTATCTACGTGCGCTTCGGAAGGCGGGCCGGGCACGCGAAACTCTTCGTTGGCCCAGCGGCCAAAATCTATTAGGCGGCAACGTTCGGAACAGAAAGGCCGCGTCGGATTGTCATTCCATTCGGTGGGTTTGCCGCAGGTCGGACATTTCATAAGCGGAACAGAATGGAGTCGACCGCAAAGTAGTAGCGTCCTGATCTGCGGTAACGGAGCTGCCTGTCTACGTCGCAAACTAACAGTTTGCGTTACATACCAGTCAGCATTAAAGACTCGCGGCGCTTGACGAGAATCTTGCGCTTGACGAAGTCGATGGTACCTGCACGACGCATGGCATTCAAGCGCACAGTCACGCTCTCGCGCGTGGAACCAAGCAGCGAAGCTATCTCGCGATGAGGCAGGGGGATATCAATCAGCACGCCGCCGCTTTCGCTTATACCGTAGCGGTCGGAAAACTCGGCCAGCAATTTACCCAGCCGTGCGGGAATCGCATCCAGCGCAAAGTCGGCGATACGACGCTCCGCCTGTTCGCGTCGTTGACCGATCAGCCGGAAGGTGTAATCATAAAGTTCACGATCTTCCAACATTGCGTCGCGAAAATCCCCCACAGGAAACTTGAGCAGGCGAGAGCTTTCATAAGCCAGGGCATGGTTCTCGCGCGTTCCGGCCTGAGAATACAGGGCTGATTCCCCAAAGAGAACGCCGCCTGACAGGATGTCTATAACGGCTTCACGGGCAGTGCCATTTTCGTGGCGGGAAAGTTTTATGCGGCCGCTGGCGATTGCGTAAAGACAGTCTGCTTGATCGCCGGCGCGATAGACTGTTCGGCGGGGACGGAAGTCCATGACGCTTGATCCGGTAGCCAGCCTGAGCCTTAATGATTCGTCCAGGCGAGCGCCGAATTCCCACTGGGAGATCAGATCGACCCGGTCGCTAATTGAGAAATCACAGTCACGTTTTTTCAGCATGGCACTTTATTCCCCTGTCTGCCCGGACCCTCGGGGGCGAAGGAATTAGGGTTTTCTCAGTAAGCACCCCGGCGCTACTGGTGATACGAATCCCTGGCTCGAAGATTTAGAAATCGTTGGACGATCTTGTTGGTGGTACCCGCGCATCCAAGCAAGGAGGATTCCGGGTTACTTTCAGGCCGCTTAGCTTCTGTTTCTGGTCGGATTCGATGAGGTTATTACTTTTCACGCGAACGCGAACAACAACGGAAGAAGCGCACTCTAGCACGAGGCAAAAGAGCACGCAAGATTTATCTTTCGCGTCAAAGATGCTGATTTCATGATTGATAAACCGCACGTTCTGGTCGTCGATGACGACCCCGATAAGCGCATACTGTTGCAAGTAGCCTTGCAGATGGCCGGCTATGACGTTCAAACAGCGCAAGATGGCGCGGAGGCGCTGGCTGCGATCGAGTCTTACCTGCCGGACCTGATTGTCACGGACGTGACGATGCCGGTGATGGACGGATACGAGCTGGCGCGGCGCGTACGGGCCAATGTGCAAACTAAGTTCATTCCCATGATTATTCAAACCGCAGCCCGCAGTGGAGCCGAAGATCTACGCCTTGGGGCCGAGGTGGGCGCGCTGGGCTACATCACAGATCCCACCGATCTCGATTTATTGCTGGGACGGGCGCACACTTTGATCGACTTCAAAAAGTATCTGGACTCGTGCCAGGAAGAAGCATTCACCGATCATCTGACCGGCCTGGCGAATCGCCGCCGCTTTGAACGGCAACTGGAGCGCGAAGTCGAGCGCACGCTCCGTCACGGCCGGCCTTTCTGTCTGCTCATGCTGGACATCGATGACTTTAAAATAGTCAACGATACGCAGGGCCACGATGCAGGAGACGAGGCGCTGCGGCATATCGCCAAGATCCTACAAGAGGGAACACGCGGTATAGACCTGGCGGCGCGCGTCGGCGGTGAAGAGTTCGCCGTGCTCCTGACTGAAACTGACATCGACCGCGGCGAAGAAGTTACTGCGCGACTGCGCGCCGCAATAGAAGCATTGGCAATCCCAGCCGTTGGCCATGTTACAGCCAGCTTCGGTGTCGCCGAGTTTCCGGGGTCGGCAGGTACAGGACACGAATTGTTCCTGGCGGCGGACGCTGCTATGTATGAAGCCAAGCGTCTGGGACGAAACCGTGTGCAGCGCGCGCCCAAATTGCCGAACTCGGGGCCGGCGCCAGACGTACAGCAAATGCGAAGGCAAATACCCAAGGACCCGCCATAAGCTAATATGTTGTCAAAATGAGGCACACTCGCAATGGCTGATTACAAAGAGAAACTCGATGACTGGCAACGGGCCGCTCGCCGCAAAGCCCGCGAAATCGATGAGAAGCTCGATCTAAAAGGCATGGTCGAAGACGGCGCGCGCGCGGCGGGAGACGTAGCTCGTCGGGGAGCGGAAACGGTTGCCAACGGTGCTGAGCGCCTGCGCACAGAAGTGGAACGATTGGACCAGGATTCAAAGGTGGGCGAGACAGCGCGCCGCGCTGGTGGGGCCGCTTCACGCCGGGCAAAGAAAGCAGCAGGGAAAGCAGCAAAAGAAGCAGGGGAAGTTCTTCGCGATGCGACGGGTGAAGCTGGTGACAAGGCCCGCGAAGTTTTTAAGGACGCCAAAAAACATTACCAGCGCGCCGCAAAAGTCTACGACACCGGGGCACGCATGACGCGCGCTTCGACCGCGGCAACCAGTGCAGCGTTCAAAGCTAAGGATTGGGTCAAAGAGAATCCAGGCAAAGCAGCCGCTGTCTCCTTTTCTTTGATTCTGGGTGTGCGCCTGGGCGCGTCATTTCCCGGCATCGATGCCGTCCTGCTGGGCTCGCATCCTCACTGGCTGACGCATTCGGCGCTTCCTGTCTGGGGTTTGAAAAAGGCCAGCGAGAAGTTCGACGGCTACCTTCGCAAACAGGAGGCACTGATCGCGGCGGGGGAGTTAAGCGAAGCCGAGCGCGAGCGGGTCCAGTTTCAACGCAAGATGGCGAAGTACGTCGGGGCGCCTTTGCTGGGCGCGTTCAGTTGCGCGGCGGGCGCGGTGATGTTTGCGCAGATCGGGCAACCCGGCCGGATTGCGGGCTCGCCCATTAGCTGGCTGCTTGGCGGCAACCCTTTTCTTGATGGGGTGTGGCTGTTTGCCAACGGCGTGATCTGCTTCCATCAAGGCTACAAGTTTTTCATGATCGCGCTGGCCGATCAGGAAGACGTGGCGCGCGTGGTGCGGGAGATTAAAGGATTGTTGCCAGCCGCTAGCGGCGTCTAAGCTCCGGGAATCAGGCCTTCACACTTATTTGTACTACTAAACGCGATCGAACCCAGGGCCTCTTTATTTTCCGAAACCAAAGCGAGTCTACCTCTTTGGCGAAGTCGATAATTGATCCAGCTTCTCATCGATGCTCTCCAACCTGGCTTCGCTGACACTTGTTCTAGCAGCCAGACTGTCCTTGGACTCAACCAGAATCGTGTAGATCTTATCGACCCTGTCAGAGGTTTGGGTGACAGTCCGGTTTACAGAACCTAGCCAAAAGCCGCCGGCAGCAATAGTTAGAATGGTGACCCCTTGAAGAAGGGGGCTTAGCCAGGGAGGAAGAACGGCAGAGGCAGGCGCGTTCATGCCCTTTCGCAGTTCATCTATTTGGCGCCGCAACTCTTCTATTGCTTCCGTTGTGGGCGGTAAGGTTGCGGCCATGCGCTGGTCTCCCGGTCATTGAGGAAATGATGTTATCTACTAGACCAAATAGCCTTGCTTTCCTGTTTTGTCAACAAATGTTCCCCGGGGGATCAAATTCTATCTTGAATATAATCCTGCTAGTTGCCCCTGCGCGATCACGTGGCCTTCCATCGCTTTCATCAATTGATCTTTGGTTGCCCCTGGTTTGAGCGGGAGGTCCGAGTCCAGGGCGTAGACTTTGAAGAAGTACCTGTGCGTCCCTTTCGGTGGGCACGGGCCACCGTAGCCAATCTTTCCAAAGTCATTCGTTCCCTGCATCCCGCCGCCTCCGACTTTTTCCTGCGCCGGCATGTTTTCGATCAATCCCATCGTCGCGCCCGGCAGATTGTAAACCAGCCAGTGCGTCCAGGTGCCGGCAGGCGCGTCCGGGTCATCACAGACTATCGCGAGTGTCTTTGCGCCCGGCGTGGGAGTCCACTCCAGGGAAGGCGAAATGTTTACCCCATCGCAGGTGTATTGGCTCGGAATCGCTTCACGGTCTTTGAAAGCTGTGCTGGTGACTTTGATGTTCGTCGTGGCCTGGTTCTGATTTGTAGTGGGAACGTTGGTTTGGTTGGGAACAGGCTGGGATCGCTTTGCGCAGGAGCAGGCCAGGAGGGAGACGGTTAGACCCGCTATTGCTATAGAGAGTTTAGACATTCCGCTATCTCCTAACGGCTTCGCCGTCTGATGTGCGGAAGGCCTCCGGCCTTCCGTTGACGACTATTAGACTGAGGCTGCGCCTCAATCTTTAGAGGCGTAGCCTCTAAAAAGCTTCAGACCTTCACGGAAAGGCATAGCCTTTCCGCACATCAGACGGCAAAGCCGCGGGCAGATTACTGTTTACTAGCCGCTGAAACAATTCGCTCAATCAACTTAGGATCATAGGGCAACAATCCAGACTTGACCAATCGTGGCGTCAGTTCGATCCAGTTGCGATCCATTGCAAAGACACGCTTGAACAGCGGCAGCGATTCGTCAACCCGGCCCATGTTCACAAGCGCCACGGCGTGCCAATAAATCATCTCCGCGTTATCGGGAACCAATTTTTCGGCCGCGCCGTATTCACGGAGGGCGCCTTCGTTATCTTTCTTTTCAACTGCCAGATCGCCGGCGTTCATGTGATTGTACGCGCGCTGCAAGGTGACCAACCGGCGCAGCTCTTTCAAAGGCTCGGCGCTATCATCGACGCGCAGATCGAAAATGCGATCTTTCCAGGCCTGGCCCGTTGGCTTGCCGGTGACGACAATCAGCGCTGCCGATTGCCGCCCGCGAATGTCGCCGCCAACGGCTTGCGCCGCGTCCAGGGCAGCCAGCATGCGCTCTGCCAAATCGCCTTTGGTGGCTTCGAAAGCCGCGGCCATCGCTGGCCACACTTTGTCGTTCAGCATCAGGTTCGCCTGAACCGAATAATCTTTACCGACGTGATGTCCCGCTGCCTGGATGTCGTTTTTGCCGGTCCACGCGTCAACCCGACCCTGCGCGTCAATCATTGCCACCTGGCGCACTTCGCGGCCATCGTCTGCGGCAAGCAAACCCTTCAACGTGTCGGGCGCGCTGCGTCCCGTGCGCATCAATGCCAGGCCCAGAATTCCATAAGAAGGATCGACGAACGATTGTGTGGCCACGGCGCCGACTCCTGATTCCGCCCAGGGCACTACTGAACCGACCGAGAACCAGTGCGATTGCACGGCCACACCCAGTTCACCGGTATTCGGATCGCGCGCTACGATGGAGAATGTGTGCACCGGTCGCAACGGGCGGCGTGGCTCGATCCGCTCTCGTTCTTTTTTCTGCGCCCCTGACTTTAGCGTAGCGGCGAACATCAACGAAGTTGCTACCAGAAGAACGATAATGAGTTGACGCATGTTTTCACCTCTTCGTGTTACGCAGGCTATCCGTTTGCGTTACATCAGGACACGAACGGGTATAGCGGCGTGTTGCGAAAGACCCAGAAGAAAACCACCACTCCCAGGAAGATCCAGATGTACTTTGCGGGAATAAAGAGCTTCGGTTGCGATCGTCCTGTTACTGCGGTTCTCGTACTGAGGAAAAGTACCAGGAGCAGAAACGGAAGCGAGATGACCATCAAAGGATTAAGTTTGAAAGCTGCGAGCGGATGGCCGTGAAGCAATTGATGCAAGCCGCGCAAGGTGCCGCAGCCCGGACACTGCAAGCCGGTTATCATACGAAAGGGACACGCAGGATAACCGGCTCCGTTTGCAGGATTGAACAGATAAAGGTAGGTCGCCCCCAGGGCCAGCACGCACCAAACGGCGGACACTTTCAGGCGCTGATAGAATGTCTCATCGGCGACCACTCTGGAAAAACAATCTGCGTAAAGCCCGGGCTTCAGCGGCTATTCATTGCCCCAATACCGCCCATGATAACGATAAAGACAATGTATAGGGCGATGAAAGCGGCACCCACACCGGCGGAAATCATTGCCCACAATTTCGCATTCTTTGATGCGGCCATCGCCCCGGCGATATCACCCGCCGCCACTTTGCTATTGACTTGCGCGGCATAAACAATCGAGACAACACCGGCCGGCAAGCAACAAAAAACCGTGGTCAGAATTGCAAAGACCAGGTAGTTTTGGATGTTCACCGGCGCGCTCGAGGGGGGCGGTGGCGGGGTCCAGTTTTGCGACATATTGAATCTCCTCTTAGTTGTTTAGAGTCTTGGTATTAGTTAGCGAAGCCCTCGACACCTCAGGCCTCAAAGTCCGGAACCAAAATTACCAGGTTGCCCACCGCTAAAATCCTGCGGCGGAGGTGGCGGCGCGGCCGGCCCGCTCTTCCGCTTTTCGAAGAGCGGTACCGCGATCAGACCACCGATGGTCGAAAGACCCACAGATATGATAGCGCCCAGAATCGTGCCCACGACGATCAAAACCATTGGAGCGAACGGAAGCTGGACGCCCAACTGATGCAGTTGCTCTTCGAGTCCCATGCCAGCGGCGAACAGCAAAGCTATCAGAAGTCCCACGACGATTCGAATCACTCCGGCCACAACTCCGGCCATGGCTCCGAGTATCGCTCCCTCGCCTATTTGCACGGGCGCTGCGGACTTTGGGATGTAGAGATAACCCGCTAACACTCCGCCGCCGATGGCCCAAAGGCAACTGCAAATGCTGACAATGGGAATAACCGACAGGACGCCAGCCACTAGCCCACCGATTAGCGCCGGCTTAAGTTTCTCGTTCATCTGTGTTTACGCTTTCCTGGAGAATGACAGGACTCAAATGAAGCAGTTTGTTATAAGAACGGACCGTGGATAGCGCTGCATAACTAACAAAGCAGCGAGAAATTGTCAATCAAATTAAACTAGTGATGCAGTTTGAGCGCTCTCCCGTATCACAACGAGCGGTCCCATGAGGTCAGTACCACCACGCGGTAGCGGGTGGGTCGTTGCATTAATTCTCAACTGGCCTCAGTTTCAATCCAGAACCCACCCGCTACCGCGTGGTGGTACTGACCTCATGGGACCGCACCTATCGCAATTCGGTTGGGGAAACTGCGCAACCTAAAACGCATCGCTATCAGATCAGGCCTCTCGCTTACCAATGATTCGCGCCGATGTCGTACCCAACCAATAAAGTGTCACGGCCACCAGGATAAAAAGAGGAGGCTGAATAGCCATCACGTAGCGATACTCCGAGTGCAGGAAGGATTGCGCCGCAACGTAATACAGCGGGATAGCCAGCAGGATTGCGAGAAAGCGGCCGTACCCTGCGCCCTTGAGCAGGATTCCCCCAAGCAAAGCCAGGGGTAGGATCCATGCAGTGACAAAGAATCTTTGCCCGAGGTGAATCACCACGCGCAAATACTCCGTCCAGAGTAGTGACGCTGGGCCCAATTGGAAGAGTTCCATCTTACCCACCTGCACAACTGTCGGAGCAGGTCCCCGCTGATCGTTGCTGATAATCAAACGCATGCTATCTGCATCGCGACTGACAAAAGGGATCTGCACGGTAAATGTTGGTTGCTCGGAACCCGGCAATGTCTCCAGGTGGTGCAACACGGGAGTTGATCCGTAGATCCGTTTTTGGTCGGTGCTGGTAATACTGATTACAACATTTCCCTGATCGACTCGGACGGGAAGCCTGAACAGGTAATCGTTGTACTTCTCGACAGCTATGGGCACAGACACAATTTGATTTCCGGATCGAAGAGCAGCACTCTCGATGCGCAACACCGGGCCGTCTGCGGCGACTGAAATCTGCGCTTGAGACTGCGTGGCCATTCCGCTCGACACAAAGTCTTGCGGTGCGTTGGACCATGCCGGTTTCGTCTCTTCCGTAAGGTTGAGCGAATGGGTGACAGCAGGCGCGGCCGAAACCGTCGCCACTCTTTCAAACTTCAACATGAAAGCGGCACGGCGCAGAACTACTCCCGCAAACCAGATTGGATGCGAGCGCACCACCGCCAAAGCGCGCGCGGTACGCTCCCGCTCGCGCTCGATTCCATTACCGCCGAAAAGGGAGCCGGCGTAGTCAGGCCTCTGGTATCGTTTCGCTTCCATCGTCACAGTTTCAATATCCGTTCCCGGCAAGCCAAATCTTCTTTGCTTGTCATAGTCGTTGATGCCCACGTTGAGCATTTGTCCGGCGCCAAGCGACAGGGGAATGAAATGATGAAACACCACTAGATTGCGAATAGTAATCGGCGCGATCACTAATATGCATGCGCCGACGAATGCAGAAGCGTAACGCCATCGGCGGCCGCGCCCCGTGATTATTAAAAGCAGGACCGCCAAAAAAGGCGCCAACAACAGAGCATTTGACCTCAGCCAGCACGAAAGACCGATCAGTGCGCCCGCGGCCATTATCGCCGGCAAGCTGTTCGTCTTTTGCGAACGAATGATGAAATAAAGGGCCAGCAGGATCGGCAGCGTCGCCAGCGAATCGGGGAGCAGCAGGAGAGAGTAGTAAGCGAGCTGCGGCGAAAGGGCTGCAAGCGCGCCGGCAAGAGCAGCTAGTTTAATTGGCAACAACTCGGCAGCCACACAAAAGAGCAGTACCGCTGCCGCCGCGTCGCAAATGATCTGAAAAGCGCGCATCGACGTATCTGAATCGCCGAACAACCTGAAGACTATCGCCATGATGATGGGGTAACCTGGAGGGTATGTCAGAATATTTGCATCGCCTGGCGGTGCGGGACCGGTTATGAAGGTGGCAATATCGCCTTTGAGTAAGAGCCGGGCGTTGGATTTGTGTTGCTCAACCATGCCCGTAAAGATCCTGGAAAATATTGGGCGATTGTCCTGCCAATGGAAGAGTCTAACGCCGATAGCTGTCAGGAAGATGACCAGACAAATCGATACGGTTGTGCCGCGTAATCGCCCAGTTCCACGCTCTTCTGGTTGAATGTCAGCAGCCAGCGCTTTCTTCTGAGGCAACAGCCGTCTGATTTGACTAGATAAAGGCAAGAAGGTAGTTTCCAGTCTTCTAAAGTGGCGAGCCGGCATGCTAACAAAACCAAGTTTGAGTTGCACGCCTCTTCAAATATGAAACAGGTCATCCAGGATCTCAGAACTCGCGAATTGAAAGTGGCGGATGTGCCGCAGCCCGTCCCGCAAAGAGGCCGCGTGCTGGTGCGCACTGCCGCGTCAGTCATCAGCGCGGGTACTGAACGCATGACTGTCGAGATGGCAAGCAAGAGCCTGCTGGGCAAAGCTCGCGAGCGTCCTGATCTGGTAAAGCAAGTGATTCAGAAAGCGAAGAATGAAGGCTTTCTCAATACCCTGAACGCTGTCCGCGCAAAGCTTGGTGCTGTAACCGCGTTGGGCTACAGCGCCTCAGGCGTGGTGATTGCCGTCGGTGATGAGGTCAACGAGTTTCGTACGGGTGATCGCGTAGCGTGCGCGGGAGCCGGTTATGCGTCGCACGCGGAAGTCCTCTCCGTGCCCAAGAACCTGTGCGTTCGTCTGCCGGAGAATGTCACGTTTGAAAGCGGAGCTTTCGGCACGCTGGGAGCGATTGCCTTGCAGGGGCTGCGTCTCGCCAATCCGACCCTGGGCGAATCATGCGTCGTCATCGGTCTGGGTCTAATCGGCCAGCTCGCGGTTCAACTGCTCAAGGCCAACGGCTGCCGCGTCTTCGGCGTCGATCTGGACGAGCAGAGAATCGAACTGGCACGGCAACTCGGAGCCGACGATGGTTGTCGGCCCGACGCGGATGCGCAAAGAAGAGTGTTG
>DASXRU010000228.1:0-45544 GCA_036506395.1 Pyrinomonadaceae bacterium
GAATTTCGTCTCAACGAGCGTCTGCGCCTGCGTCCGGTAATTGAATTCGATAACGTGCTGAATAAAACCGTATTCAGCTTCGGCACAGAGTTCATAGACTTCAACGCCTTCGCCCCCACCGCCACGCCGGAGCAACGTCAGGCATTCCTCGACTCGTTTCTGGTTGCGACGCGGACACTCCGCCCGCGCCAGGTTCGTTTCGGGGTTCGGCTTGATTTCTAGTTTCTTCGCGGGCTGAATCGACTAGGGCCACTCCGGGCAGTGAACTGCCGGCTTCGTCCGTCCGCCCGGCAGACTCCTATGGCGCCTCAATATTCACTGATTAATTCCTGTCCGGGCTCATTTACTATTCACGAGTTACCGTTTACGATTTACCCAATCATGGCTAAATGGACTTTTGAACCGGGACATACCGCAGCGGAATTCTGCGCCCGTCATATGATGGTCACTTATGTCCGCGGACACTTTAAGGACGTGCACGGAACCCTCAATTTCAATCTAGAAAACCCCGTCGACTCTTCAGTCGAAGTTATCATCGACGCGCGCAAGATTTGGACTGGGGAGCCCGCGCGCGATGCTCACTTACGCAGTGCAGACTTTCTGGATGTGGAAAATTTTCCCGAAATCACTTTCAGGGGCAATCAAGTCGTGGTGATTGGCGAAGTTGACTACCGCGTGACGGGGGAGCTAACGATTCGTGGTGTCACCCGCAGCGCTACGCTGGATGTCCACTACCTGGGGGAATGGAAAACGCCGTGGTGGGAAGATGGCGTTGATAAGGGACCAAAGACCCGGGCCGGCTTCGTTGCCAAGACATCAATTAACCGGCAGGACTTTGGTGTCAGTTGGAATGACACGATGGACAAGGGCGGCATCGTCGTTGGCAACACGTTGGAGATAACGATCGATGCCGAGGCAATCTTCCAGGCCGCATGACTCTATTGCGATTTCCTGCGTTCGCCCGTCTTCATGAGTGACGATTCCAAAGACAAAGAGGTGGTCGGCGAAGTCGAGACCGCGCTGCTGGATGCGGAACTGTTCGTGAAGTATGGTTCGCCCGAGCGCGCCTTCAAACGACTGCGGACCGCGCTCGAGCACCGCTCACGTTCGATTCCGTTGCGCGAGCGTATGCGCGAGATTGCTGCCGCGCACAAACACGAGCAAGAGGCTGCCCGGCAGTGCCTGGCGTTGGCCAGCCTCTACATCGAGCGCGACGATTTCGATACTGCGTACGATCGCTTGCTGGAAGCGAAACAGCTCGACAGCCGCATCTCAATCGCATCAGGTTTGGAAGCAATCCGGCTCGCGCGTCATCCCGAACGCGCAGAGGCGCCCTCGCCCCGGCAGCAACCTTCAGCCTCGGCGCGCAACGTGACCCTGGCCGGAGATCTGACCGCAATTACTATCTTTGACGCGATTCAGGCAATCGAGAACTCGCGGCTTACCGGCGCCCTGAACATAGCCAACAGCACGCAAGCGGGCCGGGTTCTATTCAATGAGGGCCGCATCGTCGGCGCTGAAAGCGGCGTATGGAAAGCCGAAGAGGGTTTTCGCCAGTTAGTAGAAGCCACGGGTGGAACGTTCGACTTCGAGAGATCCACACAAACCTATCCCGTGACAATCAATGCGGCCAGCAACACCAATCTAATCCTGGATAGTTTGCGGCTGCGCGATGAAGAGAACTTCGAGTCGTCATCTGATTAGGATACCGGTTAGGGTCAATCAATCCACCAGCACCCGCGTGTTGAGCGCTTCAGCCCGCTCCAACGCGGCCAGCAAACGCAGGAATTGCGCAAAGTTCTTACCGCGGCTTTCCAATCGCGCCCGCTCTAACTCGCTAACGTCGCTGCGCAGTAACAGGTCAAGAAGGTCGTAATAGTCTGCCGTGGCGGCGAAGGGGAATTCGCGGGTGTAACTCGTGCCCCCGGGATCTTCCGCCCGAAATCCTGCCAGCATGTCGAACAAATTATCAGTCGTGAGGTGCCCGCCTTCTCGCGTCAGGCGAATGGGTATGCGCAGCTCGAAAAATCGCAGGCTGTCGGATGTCGTCACACGCCGCAACTCCTTCGTTCCCTCACCATCGAAAGGTGATTCCGGATCGACCAGGATGTGCAACAGCCGTGGCTGATCGGTCTTATCCAGGGTATCCAGCGCAAGCTGTACGCGGTCGGCCAGAAACTTTTCAAACTGCGCTTCAATCGGATAATTAATCCGCCCCAGACATCCCACTGCTTCGCCTTCGCCCGCCGTCTCCGGCGGCAGACAAGCGGGACAGGTCGCGCACACGATAGTCTCCTGCTGAACGCGTTCCACTTCCGCGTGCGCGTCTTCTACCCAGCGAAGCTTTTCATCCGACGGCACCGTCGTGTCGCCGGTGGTCAGCCGGGTATGCAAACTGCACAGACGGCCCCATTCCCGCAAATGCTTTTCCGCATAGCGCGCGCGCAGAACGCATGGATACTGAACGGCGAATTCCAAAGACATGGTGCTTATCCTGCTGGCAATGACTAGCACATGGGGCGACTGCGGGCAAGGGAGGGCCGACAAGCCGCCCCGCCGGCGGGTCCACGCAAAGCCCACAGGCAGGAATGCCTGTCCTACTAAAAGATTAGCTTGATGCCGAGTTGAATATTCCGTGGCAAGTTGGCCTGGCTGGTTACTTTGCCGAAGTCCGAGCTGGTTGGATCGAGAACAGGATTATTGAACTGCGGGTGGTTAAAAGCATTCAGGAATTCACCGCGTAGTTGTAGCCTGACACCTTCGCTGAACGAAAAAGACTTGATCAGTGAAACGTCCCAGAGGTTGAGAGGTTGTCCGCGAAATCCCGAAAAGTGTGACGGTAGGGTCCGAATATTGGACGCCAGCTTTATGCGCGGATCGTTGCGCTGCTTCAGCGGATCAGGCACACCAGTGGGTTGTCCGGTGATGGGATTAGTGAATTGCACGGCTGCATCCGCGAAATAAAATCCGCTGGTATCAAAGGCCGCGTCAACAGTGCCTCCGCCGATGCTGGTGCGAAGCCGGCTGGTGTCGCCGTTAAAGTAGACGTTGCCCAATTCGAGTGGCCGGCCGCTCTGGGCTTGCCATATTCCCTGAACTTGCCAGCCGCCGAGCAGAGCTTGTGTCACACCCTTCCAGCGACTGCCGAAGGTGCGGTCTTTTCCAAATGGCAATTCCCAAATCCAACTCAACACGATCCGATGAGGCGAATCGTTGGCGGAGATTCGCTTTTCGTACGCGGTGTCCGAGGGATTGAGGAAAGAGACTCGTTCAAGCAGTCTGGACCAGGTATAGCTGGCCAGCAAAGTGTAGCCCTGAGTGAAGCGTTTCTCAGCGCGGAACTGAGCTGAGTGATAGATGCTGCTGCCGTCATTTCGCCGCGAGTGAATGTTGCCGAACTGGGGATATGGTCGCAGGAGTTGCTGCCGTTCCACGGTTGCGCCATCGAGGCTCGTCCCTGGCGCCAGGCCCTGAAAAGGATTCACCACGTTTGCCGTCAGAAAATCTATCGTTGCCTGATCGCGCGTCGCAGCACTGGAGAGATATTTTCGCGGCACGGCGTTGAGAGAATCAGTCGCGGTGGTAAGGTCGTAGCCACGATTTCCAACATAGGCTGCTTCGACCAGCCACTGGCCGGGAAGCTCTCGCTCGACGCTAATTTCCCAACGTTGAGCTTGCCCATTCCGGCGACTAATCGGCACAAAGTCCAAATCCTGGCCAATTGACGTCGCCAGACCCAGGCGCGTCCCCGGCGGATCCGCCACACCATCGGGAAATGGCTCAAACAGGTTTGCGCGAAAGGTAAGACCCTGGTCGAGGGTCGGCACGAGGTTGATGGATTGCGAGAAGCCGCTCTGGTTCACTCCGTCTATCAGGAACGGCACGGTGTAGATGGCCCAGCCACCGCGCAACACAGTATTTTTGTTGACCTGATAGGCGAAACCGATCCGCGGCTGAATGTTATTGCGATCGGCCCGCCAAAACCCGCGATGCCTTTCGCTGGTGAAGAGCAATCCGCCCCGCACGCGAAAAGCTGCCGGCGAAACTTCGGGGATCGGATTCAGGGCATACGCGGCCCTGGCCGCCGCTTCTATCGGACTCGCCGATGACTCATCAAAGCCGCGAATGTTGCGATTGTAGCGTTCGGTGGGTGCGCCTTCGTATTCGTATCGCGCGCCGAGATTTAGGGTCAGCTTGCTGGTTAACCGCCAATCGTCCTGGAAGAACAGAGCCTGGTAAAGCGTTTGGTTCGAGCGCGCGGCGTTCCGGTCGATAAGGCCGCCGGTCGGTTGGCCCAATAAAAACGCTGCCAGCTCTTGCCCTATTGAGGCCGCAGGAGAATCATCAAAAGGTCCCCGAGTAAAGTCTGTGCGAAAGTCATAGCGGCCGGCGGCATGACCCAAGCCGAAGGCGTTTTCACGATAGGCGCGAAAGTCGTAGCCCAACCGAATCGAGTGGCGTCCGGAGAGCTTGCTCAGCGTCGGCTGAACCGAATAGACGGTGTGCCTGAAGCCGGCGCCGAGCATGTCGCCCAGCTCAGAGAATGGATCGATCTCGAATCGCGGCAAGTAGGAAACCCCGCCGAAAAAAGAAGCGGTGTGCGCAGAGAAGCCCAGCAAAGCGGGATTGAACGAACCTTCGTGCTCGCGAACGGTGGGCGAGTCAAAGTTGGTAAAGCCGGCGCGAAAATTGAATACCGTCGTGGGTGAAACCGTGTAAATGTCGTCATAAGTCGCGCCATTATTGTTGCGGAAAAGAAATGTGCCCGTCGGCCGGATGCCCCCCACTACGCCGGTCCAGTTTCCCCGGCTCTCCCGTCTATTGTTCCGCGTGTAGTGAAAAAACGCATTGTGTCTTTCATTGAAGGCATAATCAATACGCAGTGTTTCGGAGTTGAAAGTATCGCTGCGGGGATTCGAGCTAATGAAGTTGTTGCGTCCTTCAGCATCTGCGGGCGCCTGGTTTGGCAGGGGATAGAACCCCAGATATGCCTTCGCGATCGGGCTTAGCCGGCCCGGCGGGATGATATTGCCCGCCAAGGGAGCGCGAAGGACGCGATTACCGGCCGGCAGGGCGCTAAACGGATCGTAAAGCTGTATCCCGAAAGGCAGGAGCGCTGAAAAATCTCCGTTCCGTTCAGCTATCGTCGGAACAGTGAATTGGCCTGGCTCAGGGAAGGCATCCTTCAGCCCTTCGTAGGAAAAGAAAAAGAAAGCTCGGTCCTTGCCGCGCCAAAGTTTTGCCCCACCCTCGCCAAAGCGCGGCAAGATGATTGGGCCACCAATCGTGCCGCCAAAGCGATTGTAGCGGAGGGCCGCGCGCGCCTCGCCGGCGCGATTGAGAAAGAAATCATTGGCCGAGAGAATGTCATTGCGCACGAATTCGTAAAGCGAGCCGTGAAATTTGTTGGCGCCGCTGCGCAGCGTTACATCGATGTTTGCTCCCGCGGTGTGTCCTTGTTGGGCATCGAACGGCGCCGTAACCACTTTGAATTCTTCTACCGCGTCCGACGGTGGCACATAAGCAACGCGCGGGTCCCTGCCTTCAGTGTTTGGCGATCCATCAAGGGTGAACTCGTTGCCCGATGGAGCGCCGTTGGCAACCACCGACGATGTGCCCAGATTGTCAAAGAGGCGAGAGAATTTCAGGTCACCAGTGTAGATAATCCCCGGAGCCAGGCGAGAAAGGACAAAGGGGTTGCCGTCAGAGAGAGGCAGCTCTGTGATTCGCCTTCGGTCAATCACCTGGCCGGCGGTTGCCGTACCCGCCTCGAGTAGTGGCGCTTGAGTCGTCACCGTCACCGACTCGTTCACTTCACCAACCTCCAGGATGAGATCGAGGGTTAGTTTGTCTCCCACTCGAACTTCGACAGGCTGCCGCAGCGTCAGGGTTTTGAATCCCTTCGCCTCAACCGAGACAGAATACTGCCCGACGGCTAAGTAAGGCAGCGAATAACTTCCTGCTTCATCGGTCTTAGTTGTGTTGGGAATGTTGGTGGCGGGATTGATGACTTTGACTTGCGCGCCCGGTACGAGCGCTCCCATTGTGTCCGTCACACGCCCGGCGATTGAGCCGCGAAACTCCTGAGCGGTGGCCGGGCCGACAACGATGATCAAAACCAGCAGGGAAGTTACTAACCCAGAGACCGGGCGGCCATAGCCTGGGGCGACGCGTCGCTCATGACTAAGCTTTAGTTCCCGGGGGTATTCGGTTGCTGTGAACATCGATCGCCTCCGGAGCCCATTAAATAAAATGACGCACCATCTCAGGCTGATTTTATACCAAGGTGAGATGAAGGAATACGCGTTGGAAAGTCGCTTGAACGCAAGCGCCGGAGCTTATGGAAGGTCTAATCTATCATCTAAGCGGCCCTTAAGCGAGATTGATCCGGCGCAGCCGCTCGACGAATTGTGGGTCGGCGCGCAGGTCGTCCAGCCGCGGATCAACTCTGAGGTGAATGAACGATTCGTCCCGCTCCTGGTATGCCCTGTCAAGCCATTCAAACGCGCGCAGCTTGTCTCCGAGGCCGGCATAAACTAACGCAATAGAGTAAGGCGAGACGTAACGTTGTTGCCCTGGCCGGACAGTTAAATCACGCAATATTTTTCCGGCCTCGGCTTGATTTCCTGACACCGCATACGCGTGGGCGAGCGCCGCAATCATCTCCGGCTTTCCGCCAGCGAGATCCGCAGTTGTGGAATACTCTACTGCCTTTTGAAAAGCATCGATTGCTTCCTGATACATTCGTTTCTGTTCGTAAGCCAGTCCCAGGCTCCAGTGGGTATCGGCATACTTCGGGTCCTTATCAAGTGTTTTTCGTAACTGGTCCAGTGCTTCGTCGTAGCGGCGGGCCCAAAACAATGCCCGGCCCACTCCGGTGCTAATCGACAGCGAGAGTGGATCCAGTTCCTGAGCTCGCTTTCTCTCCGCCATTGATTCATCGTGCCGGCCCATTTCCGATAGGTACACGCCATACCACTGATGAGTGGTCGCATATCCCGGATTGAGCTCGATGGCCCGCTTGAATTCGCTTTCGGCGCTGGCCCAGTCCCATTCAAAAGACAATTTAATCTTGGCCATGGAAGTGTGCGCTTCGGCGAGTTGATCGTCGATCGCCAGCGCTTTTTTTGTGGCATCCAGGGCGATGGGCATGGCTTCTTTCGGAGGCATTTGCAGAAGGCTTCCCAGAACATAACAATCCGCCAGGCCGGCGTACGCCAGCGCGTAGTTGTGATCGATATTGATTGCCTGCTGAAAATTATTGATCGCTTCCTTGAGATCTTGCGGCGTCCTCTTGTTCCAGTGGTAACGGCCCTTCCAGTAGAGCTGGTAAGCTTCAGCGCTCGCCGTGTAGTGCTTGACCAGCTGTTGTTTTTGCGGTCCCGTCAGAGTCAATCGCAGTCTTTGCGAGATCTCTTTCGAAATGTCATCTTCCACTGAAAGAACATCAGACACTTTCCGGTTATACTTTTCTCCCCAGAGCTGCGTTTGATTCGAAATGTCAATGAGGTCCGTCTGAATAGTTAAAGTGTCGCCGATCTGCACCACTTTACCAGTCAGCACTGCGCGCACCTGTAGCTCGCGCCCGACTGCCTGCGGGTCAATCTGCTTTCCCTTGTAGCGAAACACCGAGCTGCGCGCGATAACTTTGAGATTTGGTATCTGGGAAAGACTGTTGATAAGACTCTCGGTGATACCGTCGCTGAGATACTCAGTATTTGCATCGCCGCCGACATTGGTGAAGGGCAGAACAGCCACCGAATTGATGGCCGCAGTGGGACCACGGAAAGATGTACGCGCCAGGATCGCCACCAGGACCAGTCCTGCCAAGGCCGCCGCAATGATGAATGCAACCGGACTTCTCCTTGGCTGCCTCATTTCGGTCGAGCGAGAGGTGGGGACAGCGGGCGCTCCTTTTGTGATTAAGGTGGCCTCCTCAGCAATACTGGTTGCGGGCAGCGCCATTGTCTCGGCCCTTAATTGTCCGCTGCGTCCCAGCTTCTCTTCGAATTCCATCTCCTGCTTGAGGTTTTTCAGATCGGTAAAGAGTTCCCGGGCAGTCTGGTATCGCTGTTCTCGATCTTTAGCCAGCGCGCGGCTGACGATTCGTTGCAGCTCGGCCGGAGCTGCAGGTGCATACCGGGCCAGTGGTGTCGGCTCTTCCCGAAGAATCGAGGCAATAACGTCAGAGTTCGTGTCTCCTGCAAACGGCGTGCTCCCGGTAATCATTTCGTAGAGCACTGTACCCAGACTGAAAATATCGGTTCGGCCATCAACCTCTAAAGCCCGGGCTTGTTCCGGCGACATGTAGCGCGCGGTGCCAATGATCATTCCATAATCGGTGTTCACCAGGGTGATTGCTTCGGAGGTTGTGCGCGGTTGTCCGGTTATCTTGGCCAGACCAAAGTCCAGTATCTTGAGGTAACCATCGCTTCTGAGCATGATGTTCTCAGGTTTGATGTCACGATGTACCACCCCGGCTTTGTGGGCCGCTGCCAGTGCTCCGGTTATTTGCAGCGCGAAGTTAAGACTCTGGCGGAGGCTGACACCCTTGCTGGCGATATAGTCGCGCAAGGTAACGCCCTCGATGTGCTCAGTTACGATAAAGGGCTGCGGACCCTTCAACTCAATCTCGTAGATGGTAAGAATATTTGGATGGTTGAGGGCGGAAGCGGTTCGCGCTTCCTGAACAAATCGATGGATACGCTGCTGATCTGAAACAAGGTCAGCAGGCAGTATTTTGAGGGCCACCGTTCGTCCCAGTTGAGTGTCTTCGGCAAGATAAACCTCACCCATGCCACCCGCGCCCAGGGGAGAACGAATCTCGTAGCGCCCGAGAATACTTCCAGCAGCAAGCGTCATAAAGGTTGCAGCGCAGGATGTTGAGCGCAGCGCCTAACTCTAGTACACCCGGAAGAAAAGTCAAACCACGCGACTTACTGATGCGATTTCCGTTGGAATAGAATTGCTGACCGAAACTAAAGCGCCAAGGGCGCGAAATGTAAAAGCCTGGGCCAACGGCCCAGGGACAGTTCGTAAAAGGATTTCAAGCGCTGAAGGCGCGAAATAGGGAACTCATCTTTTTTATTATTTCGCGCCTTCAGCGCTCTTCAGTTTAGGAGATCATATCTTTCCTGGGGCGCTGCCCCAGGCTTTTTCATTTCGGGCCTTTGGCCCTCCGTCCGCATGCGATCGTTTGGCGAGAGTATCGCCGACATCTCGACCGATTTTGCGTCTGTCGCTGCTGCTCGCTTGTGATGCTGTACGGGAGTTTCCTAGAATGCCTGCATAGCAAGTTTAATTAGAAAGAGAGCGCAAATTGAATTCCTCTGCAAGGCCCCCAGGTCCCAGGCAATCTTTTCCCCTCCAGGGAATTCTTGCTTATCGTCGTGGACCACATACCTTCTTCGAGAGTCTCGCTCGCCGGTACGGCGATATTTCTTATTTCAGGTTCAACGGGCGAGACGCCTTTTTGATAAACCATCCCGATTACATCAAAGAGGTTTTGGTAACGAATAACCAGAACTTCATCAAGGGACTGGCGCTGCAACGCGCCAAACGGCTACTGGGCGAAGGTTTGTTAACCAGTGAAGGAGAGTTTCACCGCCGCCAAAAACGCCTGGCACAGCCGGCGTTTCATCGCCAGCGAATTGCTTCGTACAGCACCGTCATGACGGATTATGCGGCGGCCGCATCCGCACGCTGGCATGACGGAGAAACGCTCGACATCGCAGAAGAAATGATGCGGCTGACACTGGCGATAGTAGGCAAGACTTTGTTTGATGCGGACGTTGAATCCCAGGCGGAAGAAGTCGGCGAAGCGATGAGCGTGGTCATGGATCTCTTCAACACACTGACGGTTCCCTTCTTCGAGTTGTTGGAAAAGCTGCCGCTGCCGCAGATGCAGCGTTTCAAGAAAGCGAGGGCGCGGCTTGATCGAATCATCTATCGCTTGATTGAGGAGCGACGCCGCAGGGGCGAGGATCGCGGCGATCTGCTGTCGATGCTGCTGCTGGCACAGGACGAGGAAGGTCAAAGCGGCGGCATGAGCGACGTACAAGTGCGCGACGAGGCGCTCACGATCTTTCTGGCAGGACATGAAACGACGGCGAACGCCCTGACCTGGACGTGGTATCTGCTGTCAGAGAATCCTGCCGCAGAAGCGAAGCTGCATGAGGAGCTTCAGGAGGTGCTTGGTTCTCGCATACCGACAGTCGACGATTTTCCGAGTCTGCGTTACACGGAGATGGTGATGGCTGAATCGATGCGGCTTTTTCCGCCCGCATGGGCAATCGGGCGGCTTGCGGTGGACGACTGTGAAATTGGTGGCTACCAGGTGCCGGCTCGATCATTGGTCCTGATGAGCCAGTACATAATGCATCGTGACGCGCGTTATTTTCCCCAGCCGGAACGCTTCGATCCGGAGCGTTGGACGCCCGGCGCTCGCGAATCACGGCCTCAGTTTTCTTATTTTCCCTTTGGCGGCGGGCCGCGTCGCTGCATAGGCGAAGGCTTTGCATGGCTTGAAGGAGTTCTACTGCTGGCCACTCTGGCCCAGCATTGGCAGATGCGTTTAGTTCCAAATCATCCGGTAGGGCTGCGACCTGTGATTACGCTCCGGCCCAAACACGGCATGCGCATGATCATCACCAGAAGAGAAACGCAGTAGGACAGGCATTTCTGCCTGTCTATTTCGAGAACAGAGAATCAGCGTGAAAGATCCGGAACGAGCGATCCGCGATTTCTACTTTGTGCGATTCTGCAGTTCCCACAACATCAGGTATTTAAGGAAGGCGTGATGAGCCGCAAAAGCAGCGATGCTGAACCCCGCGAGCCCGTCGCGGAAGCCCCCTTTTAGAATAAAGCTGCGAATGAATGAAGCCGGCCCCACTACAGCAACGAGCGCCGGCGAAGTGCGCCGGCCGTGCTCAAACATCTGGCGCGCCGCCAGGGGCGCATAGCGCTCTCCGATCAGGCGATGGTGCTCGGCAGCGTCACTGCCAGGGTAATGCAGAAGATCCCCTCGAAGAACTTCCACGCGAGCATCTGGACTCATTTTGACTGACTCATGGATGTAGTTGCCCTCCCACCGTCCGCGTGATTTTTTGTAGAGGCGCAATTGGCGATCAGGATACCAGCCGCCACCGCGTATCCAGCGCCCCATGTAAAAGGCGCGGCGCGCCATAAAATAGCCATCGGCAAGTTGGGCCTCATTGGTGAAGAGCAGGTCTTCGATCGAGGCACGCAACTTATCTGAGACGCGCTCGTCTGCATCCAGGCTGAAAATCCACTCGTGCTTAGCCTGGTCAGCCGCAAATTGCTTCTGCGCAGCGAAGCCCGGCCACTTTCTTTCAATCAAGCGCGCCCCACATTCCCGGGCGATCTCGCGCGTTTGGTCAGTCGAGCCGGAATCGACCACCAGGATTTCATCGGCCCAGGCCACAGATTCGCAGGCAGAGCGAATGTGTTCCGCCTCATTAAGAGCGATAATGGTGGCTGTAATCTTCAAAACCGAAGCTCAGGACGAACCAGATCGCGTTAGGGCAGTAGAGCATAGAAGTGCCAGATGGAAGGCGTCAATAGGCCCAGGCACGAATCCCACTAACTTTATCCGAGCTCTGGACGCTTTCTGAAGAAAACGCGCCACCAGATAGGAGTGCTGTCTCAATTAGACAGCCGCAGCGGCTGGATCATACAATCCTTCTCGAAACGATAAGCCGGCTTTGTTCGCTCCATATCGGACTCCCCAGCGTATGAACGAACAGTTCTCCATTATCAAGCTCGATGCTCTGCTAGGCGCTCCTCTGCACGAGGATCCTTTTCCCTATGTGATTGTCGATGGTTTTTTAGGGGCCGAATACGCGAATAGTATTTATCAGGATTTTCCGTTGATCAAATCTCGCGGCAGCTATCCACTTCAGGAAGTTAAGTGTGGCAACACTTTTCAACGCCTGGTTGAAGAGTTGCAAAGTCCTGCTTTAAAGTCGGCCATCGCCCGAAAATTTCAAATTGACTTAGCTAACCGCTCTACGATGATTACGGTTCGCGGGATGGCCAGCGCCCGCGATGGTCGTATTCACACCGATACGAAATCCAAATTTCTAACCATGCTTTTATATCTCAATCCCACCTGGGAGTCAGCCGGCGGCTGGTTACGCATCTTGAAAAATGGCAAGAGCCTTGAGGACTACGTGGTCGAGGTCCCGCCCACCTTCGGCACTTGCCTGCTGTTCAAGGTCACTGACAACTGTTGGCATGGCCACAAGCCTTTCATTGGCGCGCGAAAGGTACTACAACTAAACTATGTCAGGGACGAGGCTGCATTAAACAGGCATCTGTGGCGACACCGAATCACTGCAAAGCTGAAAAATATTCAACAGCTCGTGACAAAAGGTCGTAGCTAGTTCTTCCAACCATCTGCTCACCCACCGACCGTCTTATGATAAGCTTTGATCTTTCCAAATGCTTCTTTTTCCCAAATGCTTTTTTCAAGGTCTGTTTAGTAAAAGCGCACCCCGAATGTGAAAGGTCACGCTCATGGCAATAAGCCAAGACTTGCTGGAAATACTGGTTTGTCCCGCAGACAAGGCAAAATTAGAGCTGAAGCCTGACGGCAGCGGCTTGAAATGCGTTGAGTGCAAGCGCGTCTACCCTATTCGCGATGACATCCCCGTGATGCTGGTTGACGAAGCCACCATCGAGAATGAATAGCCTGCGTGAAACGATCGAATCATCACCGCGTCTTCGCGAATTGATGTCCCAGGTTGTCGCTGGCGATCGACGGCCGGAGCCACAGCCGCTGGCGCCCGCTCGCTGGGACTGGCGGAGTGTGGGTCGCGTTCTGGTGGTGCGTTTGCGCTCCATTGGCGACACAGTGCTGACCACGCCTTCTCTTATTGCCTTGCGCAGGTTCCTGCCACAAGCGCGGATTGATATTCTTCTTGAAGAATGGATCGCGCCCGTGCTTGAAGGCTTTGATGAGATTGACCGCGTTATCACGTTTGATAATCACAGTGTTCTGTCTCGAGCGCGCGTAGCCCGCGAGCTTCGCGCCGCCCGGTATGATGTGGTTTACAACCTTCACGGCGGCACAACAGCAACGCTGCTGACCCGCGCATCGGGCGCGAAGCATCGCGTTGGCTTTGCGCATTACCAATTCCGCCGATTGCACAATCACCTCGCGCCATCGTCCGCGGAATTGTGGGGCACTTTCAAACTGCACTCAGTCGAGCAGCAACTGGCTTTGATTGGCTGGACGGGAGTGCCAGTCACTGATCGGCCACCTACACGGCTCGCGGTAACTGCGGACGCCGCCGCGAGTGTAACTGAAAAACTCCGCGAAACTGGCCTCGATGGAACTCGTCCTTTCGCGATAATTCATCCAGCCGCTTCATACGAGACGAAGCAATGGGCCGTGGAAAAGTTCGCCCGCATTGGCGAAGAATTAGCCGGTCGAGGATTGGTCCTGGTCGCGATTGCCGCGCCACATGAATCTGCAATCGTAGCAGAGTTAAAGAAAGGGTCGGGAGCTTCAGTCGTTGGCTTAACGAATCTTTCGCTGCCTGAGATCACGGCGCTGGCGGCGCGGGCCCGTTTGTTTGTGGGCAACGACAGTGGCATTGCGCACATTGCCGCTGCCGCGGGTGCGCCGTCAGTCGTCATCTTCGGCTCGTCGAATGTCACGCATTGGCGGCCCTGGACTCTGCAACCTAACGAGATTGTCCGTGAAGAGTTGCCTTGCCAGCCGTGTCACGGTTACTTCTGCGCCGAATTTGAAAAGCCTGAGTGCATCCTGCGCGTGCCGGTGGAAAGAGTCGTGGGCGCAATCGATCGGGTCTTGCGAGAAAGCGTTTGATTCATTTTATGATTTGCGGCTCTGCCGCCGCACAGTGCGGAAAGCCTACGGCTTTTCCGGTTGCCTCTTTATGGGATCTAAGAAGGCTACGCCTTCGCAGTTATGAGGCATAGCCTCCGTTTCTTATGACGACGCCCACGGAAAGGCATTAGCCTTTCCGCACATCAGGCGGCAGAGCCGCGTTCAGATTCAGGTATGGGCATGACGCAACTAACCAGACAACGCGCCGGTGAACTGCTCAACACCATGCGCGACCGCAAGATTGTCGTGTTCGGGGATGTGATGCTTGACGAGTTCGTTTGGGGTGACGTGACGCGTATCTCTCCGGAAGCGCCGGTGCCGGTGGTAAATGTCCAACGCGAATCTATTCACCTCGGAGGCGCGGCGAATGTGCTGGCCAATCTGATCTCGCTGGGCGCCCGGGCATCCGTCACGGGTATCGTGGGAATCGACGCGGCCGGCGAAAGGATCCGGGCGACTCTGCGCGCAACTGGCGCCGGCGATGATCTGCTGATTGCAGACGCGAACCGCCCGACCACGACTAAAACGCGCATCATCGCGCACAACCAGATGGTCGTTCGCGCAGACCGTGAACGACGTTCTCCGGTTGACGACACAATAGCAGCGCGCGTTGTCAGTCTCATCAGCGAAGCACTGACAGACGCAGATGCGCTGGTCATTTCTGATTATGACAAGGGCGTGGTTACGCCCGGGATCCTTGCCAAAGTCCTGCCACTTGCTTATGAACGCGTACCGGTGCTGATCGATCCAAAGTTGCGCAACTTTGATTCGTACCGTCCGGCGACCCTTGTGACCCCGAACCATCACGAAGCCCTGCGTCTGGCTAATATCGAGGAAGATACCGATGACGGTTTGACGCGCGCAGCGCAGTTGATACGCGCGCGAATAACCTGCGACGCCGTCCTGATTACGCGCGGCGATCGCGGCATGATGCTTCTGGAAGGGAAACAGGAGCCTGTCTTCGTCGAGACAGCGGCGCGAGAGGTTTACGATGTGACCGGCGCCGGTGACACGGTTATCGCCACCCTGGCGGCGGCGCTCGCCGCGGGCGCTTCGACGATCGAAGCCGCCGTCCTTGCCAACCACGCCGCCGGAATTGTCGTGGGCAAACTCGGCACGGAAACGGCTAGCGTAGATGAGATCCTGGCTTCAATTTCCTAACGATTAACGCTTTTCTGGCAAATGAACCCCAGGCTGGTGTTTTGGGAAGGTTAGGTTCGAAATAACCCGTTCGTGGCGGTAAAGCCTCAATCACTCAACCCGCACCATCTCGCCCACAACTTTCTTGCTGTCCTCCAGTTGCTGCATCTCGGCGGGTGTCTTCTGTGGATCGCGCCAGTTATCGAGGATGGCGACCTGGTGTACGCACTGCAGGGTGCAGGTGGGAGCGCACCACTTTTCGGTGTTGTATTCCCGGTCGAAGTCTTTCATGGTGTAGTCGGCCAATGGAATACCCGGATAGCCGCGCTGTTGGGAGCACCAGTGGACCAGGCCTTCTTCGCAGATGTACAGGTAGCGCGCTCCGGCACGGCAGCGCCAGTTGTATGGCTTGCCTTCGGCGATGCTGTCCTGAAACCAGTTGAGCCGGGCGTGGTCTTTGTTGCCCAGTTTCTTGACCTGCTGAAAAATTTCTTTCTCTTTATCCGAGAGTGGCTTCAACGTGCCATCGTTGTCGTGAATCACCCCGACGGTAGTTGAAAAACCAAGCTCGACGGCGCGCAGCGCCACGGTCAGGGCATCATCGGGATTCTTAATTCCGCCACCGATTACTGAGTTAATGTTGACGTGAAAATCTGCGTGCTCGGAAAGGTAGCGCAGCTTCTTGTCCAGTACTCTGAGGCTCTTGCGGGATACTGCGTCGGGATCGACGTTGTCGATACTGATTTGCAGATACTCGAGGCCGGCGTTATTGAGCCGCTTGATACGATCAGGTGTGAAGTAGTAGCCGTTGGAAATCAGCCCGGCAATCATTCCGTGCAAGCGGATGTGCGCGATGATCTCGTCCAACTGCGGATGCATCATTGGCTCTCCGCCTGAAATCGTAATTACCGATGTCCCCAGCTCCGCCAGCTTGTCCAGCCGCTGCTTCATCAGCTCAAGCGGCACGGGAGACGACGAATGATCGTATTCATTGCAATAGCCGCAGGCCAGATTGCAGCGCCGCATGGGAATAATGTGCGCCAGCACCGGGTGATTTGAGGAAAGCAGGCCGCGCGAAATAAAAGCGGCTTCGCGGAATTTACGCTTTAGGAACTTGCTCTTCTTCATGTCGCGGTAGATTCGAGATCTTGCGAGGTGCTCTATCCTGGACTCGCCGATGAAACCAGACGCCTCTTGTTAGAACCGAAGAATATGCGAGGCGGGCCTCAAACGCAAGAACGCATCGTCCTCTAGAAACGCGAAAGGGCTCCGGGGTAATCCAGAGCCCTTCGCTGGAAAACTCTCAACTAGTAAATCTTAGCCCTTCACCTTCTTGACGCTTGAATCCAGTTTCTGATTGAACTCGTCCAGCGAGATGGGTGCGTTCTTTTCCATGTTCGTCAGGCGCACGGTGGTGGCATCATCATTCTTTTCCACCATCTTGGTTTGGACAGGCATGCCGCCTTCGTCAATCCAGACTTCAGCGTATTTGTAGCTCGCGGCGCCCTTGGGAATAACCTTCAGATGCGTTGTCTGCACGCCACCCCACAGCGTTTCGTCCCGCACGTCCTGAAACTGCTCGAATCTCGTCTGTAGTTGCGCGCGGGACATATTTATCAGTTCCATCACGCCACCGGCCTTGTTGCGGTTCGAGTTCGCATTTCCGACGTAGGCAACATTCAATCGCGGCCGGTAAGCCACGTACTGCCCTTTGGCGACGGTCACGATCTCGTGCTGGGGACTTTGCCACTCAATCTTCACAAAAGCGTTGCGTCCCGCTGCAGGGATGTACAGCACGACGCCACGATACTTATCACTATCGTGAAGTTGCGCATTGTACTTCTCCATGCTGATAGTGGCGCGTAACGATTTAAGGCTTTTCTGATTACGCTCCAGCCGGTTCAGCACCGAACTTACCAGCCCGGCACTCTGGGCGTTACCGCCCGAAGGGAAACTAAGGGCTACCGCGGCGAACACGAACGTGGCCAGCAAGGTAAGGGGAACTAATCTCTTCATTGTCTACTCCTCTATAAAAAAAGGCTCCGAACCCGGAGTCCCTTATGAAACCGTGCAATTATAAGGGATGATCACCTGATGTCAACCTCATATCCTGCCAGCCGGCCCTGTGGATCCACTTTCCGGCGCACTGCGGTGACCACCGCATCTGAGCGACCTGTCATCGACCGCACCTGGCGCTCGATACTGCCCCTATCTGCTTCATTTCCAATCACATCGGGGGGCAGTAGCAGGGTAGCTGCCACCGTGCTTTGATGCCTCTCAATACGATGAAGTTCGCCCGTTCCGAACCAACTTTTGGGCGTCAAAAAGATAAATATAAGAATCAGCACGCAGAGCACGTCCCACTGCCATGTTGTACGCTCGTAAGACCACAAGAACACCCTCTTAATACTATTCAATATGTAATCCACTTAGTTTCGCCCGTGTCCTGTTCAGTTCTGAAGCAAGATGAGTGCCGTGTCAGATGTCAGAGATTCTAACCGCGCGAAGCTCCGGCGTAAACCCTCACATTTGTACCGAGGTGGTGGGTTCAACAATCAGACCGTCGCGCATCTGCACAATGCGGCGGCACATGGCGGCAGCCTCAGGATTGTGAGTGATCATTACAATTGTCTGGTTGAACCGGTAATTGAGCTCCTGAAACATGTTCAGAACGATTGTGGAGTTTTCTGAGTCGAGGTTCCCCGTGGGCTCGTCCGCCAGAATGATGGTTGGCCGCGTTACCACAGCTCGAGCCAGCGCTACTCTTTGTTGTTCGCCGCCGGAAAGCTCGAGCGGCTTATGATGCATTTTGTCTTCGAGCCTCAAAAGGCGAAGCACTTCGCGTCGCCGTTCGGAATCATCCGTGCCGTTGGCGTGAATTCGCTCCGCGAGAAGCAAATTCCCTTCGGCCGTCAGGGTGGGAAAAAGGTTGAAGCGCTGAAACACGAAACCGATCTTGCGGCGGCGAATGTCAGTCCGCTTGGCATCTGAGGCGGCGGTCATGTCCTCGCCTTCAATCATGATACGGCCGCGCGTAGGCGTCAGCAGCCCGCCAATCAGATGCAGTAGCGTTGATTTGCCACACCCGGAAGGCCCCATGATGGCGACAAACTCCCCTTCCTGGATATCGAGCGATACTCCGCGCAAGGCCGGCACATCAACCTTGCCGACTTGATAAACCTTTTCCAGGTTCTCAGCTTTGAGGATTGTTCGCATCTAGAGCGTGACGGCGAGAAACAATAAGCTTCCTCTTGTCACTTTTTATCTGCACCACTTATTCATAGGCCAGGGCGCTTACTGCATCCAGATTTGCCGCGCGCACGGCCGGGTATAAGGCCCCTATCACTCCGCCCAACAGCCCAATCGCGGCGGCGGTAATCGCCCATTTAAGGCCGAATTCAAAAACGAGGCCGTAAAACCGATGGATCAGAAATCCTGCCGACAAAGCAACTACGAAGCCCGCCACCAGACCCATCGCGCTGATCAAAATCGCTTCCTTCTCAATTACTCCCACGATGTAGCCGCGAGATGCGCCCAGTGCTTTCAGAATTCCAATCTCGCGCGTGCGCTCCGTTATCGTCGTGTACATCGCCAGCATGACCACCAGCGCACTCACGACGGCTGCGAGCCCAACCAGCACGCGCAGAAACAATCCCAGGTAAGGGACACTTTTTTCGACGCTGGTAAAGACGTCGCGGGTGAATTGAATTTTGTTTCCAGGAAGCTCGCTGTTGATGTGATTCGCCACAACACTCGCATCAACTCCTTCTTTGCACTTAACCAGAATGTAAGTGCATTTGCCAGGCGCTTCGAGTAAATCCTGCATCGCACTCAGGCTCATCTTGACGCGAGCGCCAGATTCGGGCGTGTACACGCCGGCAACGCGATAGGGCTTGTTTCCGAAAAGCATCAACTGGCTTCCTGCCCTGAGCTTTCCGTTACGCGCTTTGGTCACGTCAACCACGACTTCATCTGCTGCTTGCGGAGCGCGTCCCTCGACGAGCTGGATTTCGTTCATCTTCGCGAAAGCGGGCCAGTCGACGCCTTCTATTTGCTCGAAGCCAAATCCTCGATTGCCCTGAAAAAAGTAAAGAATGACGGGCACAGCCGACTCGACTCCCTCGATGGCCTGCACCCTTTCGACGTATTTCGTGCTGAGATTTGCAGACGAACTGGTGAGTTCCAGCGCGCCGGGCCGGGTGAAAATAATTTCCGCCCGAAGATTCGACGAGCGCCGCTGTAAATCATTCGACATACCCCGCGCCAGCCCGGTGAACAACATAACCAGCGCTACGCCCAACGCGACTCCAGCCACGCTTACGAGCGACCGTAGTGGTCGTTGCCGAATGTTGGCGGTCACCAGATTATTCATAAAAAACCCGGACGTTCGCTGTCAGAGTTTAATATAACTGGCAGTGAACATCTAGCGCGTGAAGGAATGGGTAAGGCCCCGCTGGTGAGTTGGCTAGCGGAGCTTTGCCAGGGAATGGCTACTGTTTGACTGTGGCGCTCTTTGCCTTGTCCAGATCATACTCAGGCAATTGCCACTTGTTTTCCAACAAGAACGTCTCCGCGGGGTAGTCACGATCAAGCACAGCCGCTTCCGGCGCCTGATAAGTCAGGCTCAGGCTGTAGTGGTCCTGGGGCCGCGTTAACTCAATGACAGAGGGCAACTGAATGCGTGCATCTTCGCCAAAACTCTTCAAGGTGCGGTAAGTGACATCAGTAACCAGTTTGCCACTGCTATCAAATGTTTGCAGACGGGCAAGCCGGATCCCTGCAACTCGATCGAACCAGAAGCGTCGAATAAGTCGAGCGGCCCCCTGCTCGCCGATCTCCAGTTGATCAAGGAAATAGTAGCCGCGCATTACTCGCTTGCTGCTTGATTTCTGACTGGGATCTTTTTCTTCTTGATAGAACTCGCTCTGTGCATAAACCGTTCCTGCTTGTGGTTGTATTGGCCGAATCAAGAGAGCGTCTGTCAAATGCTGGGGACGGAGATTGGAAAGCGCGCTGACGGTTTCCTCCTCAGTCCTGGTTTTCTTTTTGGCGCCATCCGCGTGACCGTCCAGCGGTGTCTCAACGGCCAATTTCTTGTAGCTGGCATCGTTAGTTCCCATCACGAAGCGGCGATACCTTTCGTCGCCCGCCAGGACAGCAACGCGGAAATGTTCTCCGTCTGAAGTCATCTGCGCGAGGTCTTTGGCGATAAACGGCGCCTGAATTATCAGGAAAACCTTTCCCGGGCGCTGCAATACCACGATCCCGTCGGCTGCTCGATACTTCTCCGCAATACCTGAAGTGGCAAACGACGTGTCCAGAAATTCCAGGTCAACCTTCCCGCGGAGCGATCGCACAGTGCTCATGCGATTGACCTCGGCAATAAGTTGACTGGTATTCGCTTCTGCCAGCGGACTCAGTAAAGCCGGCACCACGATTTCCTTGTGCGTGCCGAATATGAAGCAGCCGCTGGAAACGAGCAGGCCGAGCGCCAGAATAAAAGCTCCGGTTATTCTAAGTTGCGGATTTAATTGCGCAGAAGAGGATTTATGCATCAACGGAAGATTGCGGACGGCGGCTGGTTATCATAAGAAGTTAAGTTTTTATAACAGGAGTTCAAGCTAACAAACAGGTTTGCAGATGTCAACGCGGCAAATTCTGATGTGACATTGGAAGATGCTTCGTGCTCAGAAAGGAAACGGCGAGAGGCATTGCTGCACCCCTCGCCGCGCGACGTTTCGATTTCAAATCTCAGATCTCAGATCTCAGATCTCAGATAATCTCAGATCTCAAATTAATTAACTCCCCTTGTCTTCAAGTCATGAACTTCCCTTGTCTTCAAGTCGTCGTCGCCGGCAAGCATATCTCCTGTCAGGCGCACAGCGAGGGGAACGAATCCCAGAAATCACTGATTATTTCCAACGGAGGCCGTCTGAGTCAACACCAGATGGAACGAGGTGCCTTGCTCCAGGCGCAGATTCCCGCCTGGCAATGTCAGCAGCGCTCCACCATCTGCGGAAGCGTTACTCGACTGCGTTATGTGTATCCCGCCTGCCGAGCGCGCTAAATCGCCGGTTGTGTTGCCAACCACCCCAACTGTGCTGCCAACCGCCGCAGTAGTGTCACCGGCCACGCTTCCAACTGTTGAAGTAGTAGTGTTAACAACGCCGCCCAGCAGTCCGCCGCTAGACGAACTACTGCCGGACTGCCGGCTGACCGAAGTACTTGATCGAGATGATGTGCTGATGTCAGACCCAAACAAATCGTCATTGTTCCCCGCCCGTGCTCTTGTTTGGGTGATAGAGCTGATGGTTGCGGAGATTGGCATGTCCAGCGAGCCTTTTTCCAACCGATCAAACACCAGGCCGACGCGCGATTGCCCGTTGGCTCGCGTCCTTTGCTGCACTTCAGTCACGTGTCCGATCAAACGCGCGCCTTTGCCTACTACGGTCTGACCGTTTGCTCTAATGGCTTCCGTAGTTTTAAGCACGACTCGATCGCCCACCCTGGATTTACGCACGTCCAGCGTGTTTTCGAGCTGCGCCGCCAGTTGCGTACCCGACTGAATATTCGCCGCCTTCCCACTTTGCGAAACCGCAGTGGCGCTGCGTGCTGATCCGCTTGTACGCGTTTCCGAAGTCTGGGCAGCAATTGCGCTACCGCAAAAGATCACCAGCACAAGTGTCAAAAGAGTTCTGTTCATAGGAGCCTCATAAATCTCGAAACGCTTGTCCGAGCCAAGCGCGTTAAGGCCGGGGCTTGATTCCAGGGAGACGTGCTGGGCAAGCCCACAGCACATGAAAAGTTTCCGGGAAGTAATCAGTCAATCCTAAAACGCTGCGACGACGTTAGCGCCCGTGACTCGGGGAAAATCCCACGTCAAGCAGCGATGACTTACTGATGCCCAGGAGTGTAGGCGCTGTTGTCGCGCCCAGTGCTCAGTTTTGATTACAAAATCATTGCAAATGACATCCGGCGGGGAAGATATGAGGAGTGATCACTCGCCACAAAGGGCGAGGAACGTGTAACCAGAACTTGCGCGTCACGACTTAACGGGGCGGCGGCCGCAGCCAGGCCTGCTATTTATCCTGCGCGAACATCTATGCGGGCGATTCGCCCGACGCACTGGCACAGCCCCTAGCGACAGGTGGCGTGTTCGCAGCCGCACCCTATCTCCATGACGTGCGATTTCTCAGCTTCTTTGCAGTATTCGCTACAGAATTTGCTATTCGGCTCGGGCGGGCAATCGCAAGCCGCATGCGCGCACTTAGCCTTGCTTTGTTCTTCGGCCATGGTCGTACCTCTTTCTAAAGCGGACGGGGGAGATCCGTGTGATGATCTTTTGGATCATGCTAAGCCGCGCCATCGATGAGGTCAAGCTGCGGCTCCCACAATTATGTTGACGAGCCTGCCTCTCAAGGCGCGGCGCGAATCACGATCCTTCTCTCCCTGTTTCCCAGTTTCACGACCAGCGGGTTGTTCAATTGGATCGGATGCTCTTCACCGTCGATGGCAATTAAGAGGTTGGCTGGAGCGGACGTCGTAGCGCTTTGCATTGAACTTGAACTCTCGGAGCCCTCCGGCGTCTGGACCTCAGTCGGCTTCGCAGTATCGCTCATACGCGTCAGTAAATTCGTCGCGACTATACGCCAGGTGGCAGGCGCGCACGTGAGTCGCAGACCCGGCGTGTCAGTTTCAGCCAACTCACCGGGGGCGAGTGCATCCAACTTAAACAGCCCCTCGCCACAGCGAACTCCGTCGGCGGCGTAGAAGGTGGCCCAACCGGAAATGTACGAGTAGTAGGAAGCGCCGGCATTTCTAATCACGAGACGAACGTTAGTCACCGGTGAATCCGGCGCGCCGTTAAGCATTGTCGTTAGCAAATGGCCCTCGAGCGCGGAGCTTCCTCGCGCATCAAAAGCAACGGCCAGTTCAGTTAAGGCCGCGCGCTTTTCATTAGGTTCGGGCGGCGCCGACTGTTGAGCGAAGACGCCGGTCGCGACCCATAGCGTGATCATTATGCCGGCGGTAATAAGCTTGAGATTCACAGTGTAGCTCCTTCTTGAAATATGACCGAGGTAGTCTGTTATCCCAACCACTAAGTAATGGTGGGCCCGGAAGTCTTTTCTGCTGATTATGCGGATTCTAGTGCCATAATCCTTCCAGATCAATTCATCGCTATCGGTAAAAGAGCCGGACCGCGAGGCATAATATAGCCTGGCACGCCTGAATCGATTTGGGCGAGTGCTTCGGCAATAGTGGGCGCGGGAATCATTCGCATTCGCTGCGCGTCGGCGGCCGCTAGTTTTGAAATCAGATAAATGCGAAATCGCTCGGTCTTAGTGAGCAGCGACCACGCAGTCTGCCCGTTGACTTCGTATGCCTCTCGCAATCGTTGCTCCAGGTCTTGAGAATCCGAACAGTCGAACCATTTCAGAAAATCCGCCCGTCCCAAGCCGTCCGGGCATTCGGCGAGCAAAATTATGACACCGCCTGCAACACAGGCGTGCGCGGCCATGTCGAGCGCCTTGTGCGCCTGAATCATGTTGATGTCGTATGGCGAGCCGCCACAGCTGACCACAACCACTTCGCGTTTGTGGTCAATGTGCTGCGAATGTATCGCCGCATATTCTTCGCAGGCCTGCCGGTGCGTCGCCCGCCAGTCGCCGGCGAAGACTCGGAGGGCCCGGCCGCGTTCATCCACAATCGTGTTCACTATGAACGACGGATCGATCATTGCCGCCACTCGTTCGCATTCCTCGTTCACCTGGTTGCCACCAAGAAGTCCTGCAGCCACACCGGCGCGCCGGCCGCCGTGTTCGAAGTCCAGCGCCAGCATGTGTGTCGCTTCTATGGTTTGGGCGGAGGCGAGGCCCGGGCAAATCGATTTCCGGCCTCCGGTGAATCCGGCAAAATAATGAAACCCGACGGCGCCGGTAAGAATGACGCGCGAATGATCTTTCAGCGCGCGATTAACTTCGATTGGTGTGCCGCGCTCGGTCGTTCCCAGTTGGACCAGGTTCGATGAATCGTAAGCGTCGTGATCAATTGTCCGAATTCTCCGGGCGATGAACGGAGTCAAAAGCGCTCGCTTTTCATGGTCGGTCGGGGCCCGATGGATCCCGGTGGCAAAGATAATAATAATGTCGCCGGCGCTGATTCCGGCTTGAATGACGCGCCGAACAAGAAGGTTGACGACCTGGGCGCTGGCCGTTGCCCGCGTCGCATCCGAGACAACGATGAGAACGCTCTCTCCGGGCTGGACGATTTCTTCGAGAGGCGGTGATCCGATAGGAGCGTCCAGAGCCCTGCCGATATCCGCGTCAGACAGGGGGCGCTCGTTACGTTCATTGGGCGCGAGGACTTCATATTGACTCTCGTTGTATTCGAAGGCTATCGAATTATCACCGTAACCGAGTTCGATTGTTGCCATGTTGTTTGACCTGCAGTGTGCTCTAACTCAGCTTGCGAAACAGAGCCGAGAGCTTCTGCTCGTCCAACCTGCCATCAGTTCGTACTCCGGTGCAGACATCGATTGCGAAGGGCGCAACCTGATGGACTGCATCGCGAACATTTTGTGGCCTGATGCCGCCGGCAAGAAAAACCGGCACGTTCACGCCTTCGCGGATCTTCCGGCTGAGTCTCCAATCGTGCGTGCGTCCGGTTCCACCCAGTTCTTTGACGGCCAGAGATTGGTTACCGGAGTCCAGTAGAATCGCATCCACGTGAGGCGCCACGCTTATCGCTTCGGTCACGGATTCCTCGCCTGTAACGTGGACGGCCTGCACCAGGGCGATACCGGGCATCGCTGCATGCAGCTCGCGATAGACTTCCACTTCCAGGCGATCGCAGATCTGAATTGTGTTGGTCCGGCAGTAGCGCTGCTGCGCGATGATCTCTGCTGCATCTTGCTTGCAGGTGAGGAGGAAGGTAGAAATTCCGGGCGGCACCCGCACGGCAATCTCGCGAATCATGTCTTCAGTAATAACTCCCGGACCGCTGGGCATGTGGGAAACAAGGCCGATGGCTGAGGCCCCATGCTTGATTGCCAGCCAGGCCTCTGCAACGCTTTCGTTGCAGCAGATTTTTACTCGCGGAATAGTCGTGGGGCCCATCTCGTATTGGCCTTAAAGGCCGAACTTTACCAGCGAGCGCTCAATGACGTTGAGAGAGGCGAAGTCAGTCTCGCCGGCCATTCGCGCTTCGGCAATCCAGCTGCGCAGGCGACGCATCTCCTCTAAAGTCGAAATATAACAACTGCCTTTCAGCGCTAATGTAACCAGGCAATCGGGCGCGCCATGCGTAACCAGCGCCGCCTGCAAAGCGGCCTGCTCGCGTTTATCAAGTGTGATTACGAGATTGATTTCCATAAGAGTGGGGGCTAGAGGCTGGAGTCTAAAGGCTGGCGACTAAGCAGTACCAGCCACCTCAAGTCCCTGGCCTCCAGTCTCTAGCCTTATTCCCGCGCCGAACGAAAGCAAGCCGTGCCTGCATGGCAGAAGTGAAAAGTCTCATCCTCGAATTCGGGAGTCTCCATTTGGATCGTCAGGTGATCAACTCCAAAGCGATCGTGAAGTTTGGCGCGCAGCTCTTTCAACAGGTCGGGCTGCGAAACCGTATATGCATGAATTACGTGCGCGCTCAACGCTTCGCGGCCCGAAGTAATGGTCCAGAGATGCAGGTCATGCACGTCGTCAACTCCGTCAGTTTCCAGGATCGCATCTTCAACCGCGGCCAGATTGATGTGGGAGGGCGTTCCTTCAAGCAGGATGTTTGTGGATTCGCGAATCAGGTGCCAGGAGCTCCAGACGATTAGTAAAGCGATGATAG
Organism: Pyrinomonadaceae bacterium; assembly: GCA_036506395.1. Lineage (GTDB taxonomy): Bacteria > Acidobacteriota > Blastocatellia > Pyrinomonadales > Pyrinomonadaceae > DASXRU01. The sequence continues at coordinate 25,847 of DASXRU010000228.1, forward strand.
CGCTGAATAGTGGATCGGCTGCATACCAACCGAATATAGACATCAGGGCACCGGCGATAATGGCGCCGACCGAGCCGAGTGCATCTCCAATCACATGCAGCCATGCACCGCGGACGTTCAGATCTTCCTCGCGATCACGGTGCAATAGCCACGCACATCCGAGATTCACCAACAGTCCGCCCGCGGCGACCGCCATCATGGCCCTGCTGCGCACCGGCGGCGGACTCGCCCAGCGCTGGTAGGCCTCATAGAAGATGAGAAATGAAACCAGAATCAGGGCCACGCCGTTGATCAAAGCTGCCAGAATCTCCAGACGGTAGTAGCCGAAAGTCTTGCGCGGCGTCGCGGGACGGGCGCCAAACCAAACGGCCATCAGCGCCAGCGTCAGCGCGGCGACGTCTGCGAACATGTGCCCCGCGTCGGCCAACAACGCCAGCGATCCGGTCCACCATCCACCGAAGGTCTCAGCCAGCATGTAAACCGAGGTCAGAATGAGGACTATGCTCAGGCGGCGCTGGCTCTCGGCGGCGCGCCCGTGACGATGGGCGGGTTTGGATTGCTCAGCGGGAATGATTGCGCTAGCTTCTGCCATTTCTAAATTCGTTCGAGCGCCTGCTTCACATCGGCAATGATATCCTCCGCTGCTTCGATACCGACCGCAATGCGAATTGTCGCTGCCGACACGCCGGCCGCTCGTAGCTGGCCTTCGGAAAACCCATAATGCGAAGAGTAGAGCGGATAACTGACGAGAGATTCCACTCCTCCGAGAGAAGGAGCGCAGCGCACCAGCCGGAGGGAATCAAAGAAGCGTTCAGCCTGGCTTTCACCGCCGACAAGATCGAGGGCGACGATAGCTCCGAACGCCTTCATCTGGTGTTTCGCGACTTGATGGTTGGGATCACCTTCCAAGCCCGGGTAATAAACACGCGCAACCTTGTCATGACGGCGCAGCGCCTCGGCCAAACGCAAAGCGTTGCCGCAGGCGGCTCGCACACGAACATCCAACGTCTTGATTCCACGCGTGAGAAGATAAGCGGCCGCCGGATCGAGGGTCGCGCCAAGGCGCAGATTGATTCGGCGTACGCGCTCAATGTAGTCATGGCTCCCCGCCACCGCGCCGGCCGTCAGGTCGGAATGCCCGCCTAAATATTTCGTGGCACTGTGAACGACTGCGTCTATCCCGCTCGCGAGCGGTTGCTGGAGTATCGGAGTAGCAAACGTGTTGTCGATTATCGAAAACAGGCCAGCCTCGCGAGCCGCTTGTGCAGCCTGGCCCAAATCCACCAGCCGGTTTATTGGATTGGTAGGAGTTTCGAACCAGAAGACCCGCGCGCGATCACCGGCAATTTTCCGCAAATCGGGGATCTCGTCCAAACGGATAAAACGCGAACTTACTGAGAAACGACTAAAAACCTCGCTAAGTATTTTTGTAGTGCCCCCGTAAATTGAATCGCAAGCAATGACTTCATCGCCGGCTTCGCAAATGGCGGCCAGCGCCGCGAAGGTTGCCGCCGATCCCGAAGAGGTGACTACGCAAGCTTCAGCACCCTCCAGTTCCGCGATCTTTCTTTCGACCTCCGCAACGGTGGGATTCCCATAACGCGAGTAGAAATACTCGCCGGGCAACTCGCCGCGAGCGTAGCGGCGCATCTCCGAAAAGCTCTTGAAACTGTAGGTTGACGAATGAAAAACCGGCGAGACTACCGCGCCAAATGACTGTTCCTCCGGGCGTTCGCCACCATGTACAGCCAGGGTGGCGAGCAAAGGTGACGGTTTTTCTTGGGGGTGGTTCTCAGACATGTTTGAGAATATTCCGGGCTTCGTTAGCTCTCCATCAGCCGCACAAGCAGCGATCAAAGACGCAGGAGAATCTTTTGGGCCAGCCCTTTAACTTATTCAGCAAGGGCTGATTTTACACGCATTGCCGCTATTTCAAAATTATCTTTCCGATTTGCTTTGGGGGTCGGTGCGTACTCTGACGCCAGGTCAGAGGCCAGGAAAATACCAAAACGGCCCCTGATTAAGGAGCCGTCTAAAAAAGTTCTAAGGTTGCTTGCTTATTCGACCACGTGAACCGTGCTAGAGCGCATCTACGCGATTCACTGCATTGAACTCTCTGTAAAGTTCGTTGAAATCACGCATCGCCATCTCCAGCACGCGAGGAAGTTTTTCCAGGTCCGCAGGATTGATTACGAGATTGACGTTGTTCAGAAAAGCACTGTGCAGATCGAAGGTACGAACAGAAGGTGACAGACTTACAAAAAAAAGTCGGCGCCGGTCAGCCGGGCGCATTATGTTTACTTCCCGCGTAACAAAGGCCACACCTTGCTCGAGGGGATCGAATTCCGGATCCAGAATCACGATATCCATCTTCTCCTGGCGCATGCTTTCCACAGCCTGGGTAGTATTCTCGGCGACAAAAACCTCATACTCATTTTGCGCCAGAAGGCGGGCGACTGATTCGCGATACTCGGGAGTGGCGCAGACGAGCAATCTGCGCCGATCATGCTTCCCTCGCGCCCTTTTGTCGGCCGATATCCCGCTTCTCTGTAGAAGCTCTATTAAGAGACTGGCAGCATCGTCAACATTTTCGCGCGCAGCGGCGCTGGCCGGGGAAATTTTAGCGGATCCGTCCTCCGGTTGAAGTTTAAAGGGTGGGGCCGCCATAGCGCGTTCGAACCGGGCAGGTTCGGTCGCAGGAGATTTTCCCAAACCGATCCCGCTGTGATCGACGGAAGGACCCGGCGATTGCGCCTCAACCGTCTTCTGACACTTTGGACAACGAACAGTGACGTTGCCTGCAGGCGTCTTTGCCTCATTGAGCTGCAAGCGGGCGGAGCAGTTAGGACAAACTATGGTCATAGTCTTTACCGAGTCAAACCCATTTTCTAGTCGATCATACTTAGCAACGAACCAGAGTCGGCAAAAGTTGACGCCGGAAGGCGTCCACTCTTGGCACGGATGAAATCTTCTGAGGATGAAAGACCCTTGAGCGAAAGCAACAAGTTGTTCTGATTGGTAGCGAAGCCTAGCCCGTCTTCGACTGTTATGATCTGGCGCTCGATCATCTCCCTGATTACCGTGTCAAAGTCCTGCATGCCTTCCAGCTGGCCGTCGCGCATTGCATCCAGCAGTGATTTGCCTTCTTGTTCGCCACTCTCGATGTATTCTCTCGTTCGCGGCGTCGACCGCAAGATCTCGACGGCGGCCACTCGGCCACGGAAGTCAGCGCGTGGAATCAGCCGTTGCGAAATAATGTAGCGAAAAGTTTGCGCCAGACGCGTGCGAATAACCGGTTCTTCATTCTTAGGATAAAGTCCAATAATGCGATCGACTGTCTTTGACGAGTCAATCGTGTGTAGTGTCGAGAGCACGAGGTGGCCGGTCTCGGCGGCTTCGAGCGCGATTTCCGTCGTCTCAAAGTCGCGCATTTCACCTATCAGGATGACCTTCGGCGCCTGCCTCAGGGCCGCGCGGAGTGCTGAAGGAAAGTCTTTCGTATCGTGACCAACCTCGCGCTGGTTGATCGTCGAGCTCTTATGTGCGTGAAGGTATTCGATCGGATCTTCGATGGCTACGATGTGATATTGCTTGGTCTCGTTGATTATGTCGATGAGGGCTGCCAGCGTCGAGCTCTTGCCTGATCCCGTTGGCCCGGTGAGAAGTACGATGCCATTGCGCAACTCGGCTATCTCCGCAAGCTGCTTCGGAAGGCCAAGTGAACCGAGGGTTGGGATGTCGGTCGGGATGACACGCATTACGATGGAATAAACACCGCGCTGCTGAAAAATGTTGACACGAAACCGGGCGCGGGAAGGCAGCGAATAACTGAGGTCGGCCGTGCCCGTCTGCACCAGACGCTCTGCTGCATCCGGGTTCCCTTGCAAAAGGGCCATCGCGATAATTTCCGTTTGATAGGGAGTCAGTTTCTGGACGCCGAGTGGCTGAACCGGCGTTAGTTTGCCGTTGATTTCCACCTGCGGCAATTGCCCCACGGAAAAATTCAGGTCGCTGATTTTGTCAGAGACCAACAGCATTCGCTCGATAACAGGAGGTAAGTCGAAGAAGCTCACTCCAGGTACGCTCCGTTGTTGAATTGGTTACCAGGAAAAATTTACAGGCGAGACGATTGTCAGAGTGCCCATAAGGGGGAAAGCGTGGTTGCCAAGCCGGGACCCGGCAAGGCAATGATTCTCGCGTATTACCTCGCTAAACGCAAGCAAAATCTGTTGATCGCGCCAAAGCGATGCGGTTTTACTACTCTAGTGCCAGGAATGACCTCGTAGCACCTTCGATGTCCCCGGGCTTCGAGTGGAGCGCGCCTATGATGGCGATGCTATCGGCTCCGGCTTCGAAGACGGCGCGGGCATTCTCCAGGTTAATACCGCCAATCGCCACCAGCGGAATACTGCCTACGGTTCGGCGGACGTTACGCAACCCACCGAACCCAAGAACAGGATCAGGATTGTCCTTCGAGCTTGTACGGAAAATTGGTCCGGCGGCAAGATAGTCAATTGGCGAGCCCGTAGCCTCTCTAGCCTGTTTTGCGTTGTGTACGGATAGACCGATAATCGCTCCCGGCCCTAACAGTTTGCGTGCGGCCTCTGGTGGGATATCGTCCTGCCCCAGATGAACGCCGCCAGCGTGTAGGGCCAGCGCAATATCGACGCGATCGTTGATAATGACTTTCACCCCTAGCTGTCGCGCGACCAGTAATGCTGCTTTCGCTTCTTGATAGAATGCACCAGATGGCAGATATTTCTCCCGTAGCTGTATTAGGGTGGCGCCTCCGGCCGCCAGGCGGGCGAGCTGATCCGCATGGGACAGTCCCGAAAGTCGCGCGTCTGTTATTGCATACAATTTTGGCGGATGAAATGACATACGATGGGTTAAGTGGTTTATGATAGTGAAACGGGAAGATGATACATCGGACGATACCGAGCAGTCCCCACAACCGAAGCGCAAGCCTGACGGTTATTACTATGACGACTCGACAGGATATGAGATTTACGAACCAACAAACGGGCTTGAGGAGGACGAGCCTGAGGAGTGAATCTCCACCATCGTCGCCTATTGCTCACGCGCGGCGTGATCTGGGGTAAGCTGGAATCTTAGCTATCCTTCTTCTTTGGTCGTTCATTGGAACGCAGAACGCGTTTGCGCAGACGAATATTCTTCGGCGTCACCTCCACTAGTTCGTCATCGGCAATGAACTCCAGCGCCTGTTCCAGCGAAAGCTCCTTTACGGGAACCAAGCGCATTGCTTCATCCGCGCTTGCGGCGCGCATGTTCGTCAACTTTTTTTCCTTGATGGCATTAACGTCCAGGTCAACCGCGCGCGCGTTCTCGCCAGTGATCATTCCTTCATAAACTTTTGTTCCCGGTCGTACAAAAAGGGCTCCTCGCTCCTGCAGATTGTATAAAGCGTATGTCGTAGTTTCTCCCATACGATCCGCAACCAGCGAACCAGTTGAACGGCCGCGCATTACTCCCTGCCACTCGCCCCAGCGGAGGAACAGCGTGTTAAGCAGTCCTGTCCCTTTCGTTTCAGTCAGGAATTCACTGCGAAATCCGATCAAGCCGCGCGAAGGTGTCTCGAATTCCAACCGTACGCGACCGGTTCCATGATTCACCATTTTTATCATCTGTCCTTTGCGGCGTCCCAGTGCCTCGGTAGCGACGCCGATGAACTCTTCGGGACAATCGATAACCACCTGTTCGATCGGCTCCATTACCGCGCCATTAACCCGGCGCGTGATCACTTCCGGTTTAGACACCTGCAGCTCATATCCCTCCCGACGCATCATTTCGATAAGGATCGCGAGTTGGAGTTCTCCCCGGCCCGAAACTTTGAATTGATCCGGCGACTCTGTGGATTCAACTCGGATGGCTACATTGCCGAGTATTTCCTTGTCGAGCCGCTCTTTGAGTTGCCGGGAAGTGACAAAACGTCCTTCCTTGCCGGCAAAGGGCGAATTGTTGACACCGAAGATCATCGAGATCGTCGGCTCATCGACGGCAATCAAGGGAAGCGGCTGCGGATTCTCGACGCTGCTGATCGTTTCGCCGATCTGTATGTCCTCCATCCCTGCGAGCGCGACTATCTCGCCAAAGCCGGCGCGATCGACTGACTCGCGTTTGAGTCCCTCAAACGCGTAGAGTTGCGACACGCGTGTCTTTTGAATCGTTCCGTCCCGCTTCACGATGGCAACCTGATCGCCGACCGCGATTTCACCAGAGAAGATCCGGCCTATTGCCAGCCGGCCTACGTAGTCGCTGTAGTCAAGATTTGCGACCAGAAGCTGAAGGCTATCTTCGCGTAACTGCTGCGGCGCCGGGATCGTGGTCACTATCTGATCGAATAGCGGGCGCAGATCCTGCGACTCATCGTTAACCAGGCGCTTCGCAATTCCCTGGCGTGAGACTGCGAACAGGATGGGAAACTCAATCTGCTCATCTGTAGCGTCCAGGTCCAGGAACAATTCGTAGATTTCGTTGACGACTTCAGCGGGACGAGCATCGTGGCGGTCGATCTTGTTGACTACAGCGATTGACGGTAAACGAGCCTCCAACGCTTTGCGCAAGACGAAGCGCGTCTGAGGCAGGCACCCTTCAGCCGCATCAACCAGCAACATGACGCCATCGACCATTTGCAGGACGCGTTCAACTTCCCCACCAAAATCCGCATGGCCAGGGGTATCGACGATGTTTATTTTCACGTCCCGATAATGCACCGAGGTGTTTTTGGCCATGATCGTGATGCCCCGCTCGCGTTCGAGATCCATTGAATCCATCACCCGGTCTCGAACCTGCTCATTCTCGCGGAACGTACCGGATTGGCGGAGCATGGCGTCCACCAGGGTCGTTTTTCCGTGATCGACGTGGGCAATAATCGCGATGTTACGTATGTCTTCTCTTTTTAAACTCATCTTCTTTCCTATAGGCGGCTCCGGTCACATTTCGCTGCCAGCGGTGAAACTATCAATCTTAACATGTATAGCGGCGGAACTCTCTCTTACGGCCACGGGGTCGCGAGAGGCTGGGCGGCTCCTTGCCGGCCCTTCTAGCTCTTTTCTTTTGAGGAGTCGTGATAGTCGGAACAACACCAGTTCGGAACTTGTGCGCTACGAGAATGCCCCGGTCTGCCGCAGGGCTTCATAGAGGACAATGCCAACTGACGTAGCCAGGTTAAGACTGCGTACGTTTGCATTCAGCATGGGAATTGTCAGACACCGGGTCCAATTGGCTCGGAGTAGGTCTTCCGGTAAGCCACGAGTTTCCCTGCCAAAGATTAGGCAGTCATCTCCATCGAAGCTCCAATCGAAATATGGGATGTCAGCTTTGGTTGTCAGGTAAATGAATCTCGCCTCGGGCAGAGAGCGATAAAGCGAGTTGAGATCGGGATGGCGCTGAAGCGAAACCTCCGGCCAGTAGTCCAGGCCCGCACGACGGACGGCACGATCATCAAGGCGAAAGCCGGTCGCGCCGACGATGTGCAAAGGAACGCGGGTCGCTGCGCACAACCGGGCGATGTTCCCTGTGTTTGGCGGAATCTCGGGCTCAACCAACGCGACGCGAATCATGAGTGACCGATAAAAGGTAGCAAACAGCGAAGCGCACTCATCGCTTGACCTGCACGCACCTGAAGCCGCTACCTCTTGTAGTCGTCCTCCAGCCGCACAATATCGTCTTCGCCTAGATAGTCTCCAAGCTGTACTTCTATCAAGGTCAGCGGGTGATTGGCACTGTTGCCGAGCCGATGATTGGTTTCAGCGGGGATGTATATGTGTTGGCCTTGTTCCAGTTGCAACGTGCGATCACCGCAGACAACGTCGGCGATTCCTTCAACCACAACCCAATGTTCGCTGCGGCGCGAGTGACGTTGTAAACTCAACCGTGCCCCGGGTTTAACTTTGAGTCTTTTTACCTTATATCCGGGGCTTTCTTCCAGGACTTCGTAGTTTCCCCAAGGTCTCTCGTCGCTTTCTCGCACCAGGTAACGGCCTCCAAAATTCAGTCATGCAGCTTGTGATCAATTGCGTCCGAAGCATAGCGAACTACTAGCGAGCAGCGCAAACAAAAGAATAGGAACGGCGTGCTTCACTTGAAAACATCGCCGTTCCTTTACATGGCCTCTAAGGCCTTAGATTTTTGTGTGCGCCAGTGGAAGGTTGTGGTTGTACCCTGAATGAACGAGCTATCTCTTCTTGGCTGACTTCTTGGTGCCCTTCTTCGCACCCTTCTTGCCACCCTTTTTGGCGGCCTTCTTTTTAGTTGCCATAAGTGTCGGTGCTCCTTTTCGGTTTAGTGGTTATGACCACAAGATACTGTGCCGAGGTACCTCTTGTGGACTAGAGTAAACGGCGCACAACATGTTGCTATATAAACTTAAAACGATCAGTTGTCAACAACTTATTACTTATATTCGCAAAATATTTTCTCAACGACGATCAGATCACGTTGTTTGGATCGCTGCTGACTCTCCGATCTTGATCTTGTCAGGGCAATTCTGAGACACGGACAAGATCGATTTCGATCGTGCTAACGATCGCCTTCATGAAGCAGAGTGTATGCGTGATTCAGCGGAAGAGTGGAGTGAAGATCCATTGATCGTGCCGATCAATTCCGTAGTAGTTGATGACCGAATTGCGCCGGCTGCGACTGGCAACGCCAACGAAAGGTCCGCTCGAGCCCGGCGAGGTATCCTGGCCACCCGGCGCTGTCTCCGTCGATCCAGTATTGAGCACGTCGACAAGTCGCGGCACCGATGCGTCTTGCAATCCAGCTATTGCGCTGTCGCGAGGGCGCGGCGGCACGCCTCCGGCGTAAATCGAAACGGATCGCTCAAAGTCCAACAGATCCTGAGATTGCGGTGCAATCAAGCGCCATTCGCCTGAGGTCGAAAGCGCATCGCGCGCGGCAGAGGGCCGAAGTATCTGGACCTTCTTCGTGCCCCGGGGAATTCCCTCCAGGAGTTGGTCAATTGAAGTAGGCAGGCTCTGGGGAACCGTCGTGCCATGCGCTTTGTAATAGATCTGAATAGCATCAGCCACCTGCTCCCCACGAAAGATTGCTTCCTTTTCCTGCTCGCGCTGGGCCTGCTGGCTCAGCTTTGGCGCCGCCGCCATGGCGAAGATCGCGAGAATCGTCATAAAGGCCAATAGCGCCACCAGCGTGTAACCTTCCTCGCGCTGACGATTCGGCGGCAGGGTTACAACTGAGCCATAAAATGGAGAGTTGGGGTTACGAAAGTTCACAGAAGTACTCTTTCCAGTAAAGCTATGGTTCTTCGTCCGTCTCAGCGCGCACTGGGGGACGCATCTGATTCCCAAGTGAGGGGTCGCGGGTAAAAGGCAGTGTGTGTTTGATCTTCAATGTCGTGTCTGTGACCACAAGCTCGCGCTCTGAAATGCTGGTCACGCGGAAGCGCCCGCCCAACACATCGCCGCGTTGCACGTTCAGGATTTCCTTGCTGTTCTTGTCCTGAAGCACAGCCCAGTCATTGAAGTGCGGCTTGCCTATGATTCCGACGTAGGTGTAATTAGGAGTTGGCGGCGCGGTAACATTCAGGGTCACAACGTTGGAGTACAGCTTGCCGTCGGACGTGAGCACGCCCACCTGGCGCGCGCCGGGGTTTGCTATCAGCGCAGCTGAGACTGTCGCGACAAGCTGTTGTGGACCTATGAACCGCGTCGGCAATTGCTGGCCATCAACTACAACATGCACAGCAGGAGTGAATTTGTCGCCGGAAACTTCCAGAGTGAAATCGCTGGTACGCGCGTAGACGTTCGACGGCGAAAGCGATGCGAGCAACAAGGGCGGAGGCGGTGTGGGTGAGGGAACGGGAACCTCGACAACCGGGGAAGGCCTGGGAGTGGGTTCATAAAAGGCGAAGATGTTGCGTCCCGGCTCAGGCACAACTGTCGAAACCAACACGGGAGGTATTGGCTGGGGGATCTCGTCCGGCAACGAAGCTGTCGTTCTCAAAACCCCTGGTGTGGGGGATGGCGTGATTCCCACGACTCTTGGATTCGCCGGTTTGCTCGAGCCGCCTGAGGAACCAAAGAGCGCATAAGAAAGCACAACCAGAGCTATTACGCCGAGTGCGACCGCCGCGATCAGCTTCTTTCGATCCCCGGGGGAGTTAGTTTGAATACCAGCCATAAACTCTTAATGTACGCCGGCGTCCGAAGATGGCGATGTATCTGTTGCGCCCCGCTGAAAGTAAGTTGCCATATCCAGACGCAAACTTACGGGCGATCGATGCCCGGCTTGGGGAGTTGCCCCCTCACCAGCCGGTAAAGTGTTGTACTCAGTGGCACTCTCGAGTTCCACAGCGTTAATTATGAGAAACTGCCGACTCGTCTCAATCTCTCGGAGGAAGTGGCGTAGGTTCTGGTAAGCGCCTTCTACCGTAACGCTGACGCCAATGCCAGGGAAAACGCTCTGCCATTTAGCGTTGCCTTGTCTGTCAGTGCTCGCCGATTGTTGCTGGCTCTTTGTTCCCAGGGGCGCCAGCACGCTGTAACTCGGGCCAGCGGTGTTGCGCAGTCCGTTGCGGCGAATCAATTGGTTAAGTTCGGCATAAAGAGCCATCCGGCCATTGCCCCGCCCGACAAGATGATCGTTCTCGAAGGTTTGCAGGCTGGTGTTTATTGTATCCACCATTGATTTCGTGTCGGCGTTATGCTGGTAACCTTCCTGAGCGACCCGCAGTTGGGTCTGCAACCGATCGCGCTCGCGCTGCAAGGACTCGAGCCGCGAATGAGCAGGAGCCAGGAAATAGAAATAGGAGATGAATGCGAGCACCAGCATCAACGCTGCGCCTGCCAGCCCGGCAATCTCGGCGACCCCCAGGACCTTTCGCCGCCGCGACCTCTTCAGTTGATCCAGACGAATGCGGATCTGGTCGCGACGCGCCGGAGCGCGCTGTTCTAAGGGCTCTGCCGAGCTCATCGCTGGCCTCCATTCGCCGCTAGCGTTGAAGACTCTATTGCGGCCAAACTAGCACCATTGTTTGAACTAGTCGGCACACCGCTACGCGGCACGTAGCGGACGTTCATGACGTATTCGGTGCCAATCTCGCCGCGGCCTTTTTGCAGGTTTTGCGACACCAACTCCGCCTGAAAGATCCCTGCAGAATCCATATCAGAGAGCATTTGCGTGATCGTTGCGGCGTTCTTACTAACGACGGTCAATTCCAGGTCGGCAACTGTATGATCGCCACGAACCACCACATCTTTCACGGCGATCCTAGTCACGCGCACGGTTCCGGGAAGTGCCGCCTCGAGATCTGAAAAGAGACGTGACCACGAGAAACGCTTGCGGTCGACGAGGGTGTGCGCGGCACGCAGGGTTTGCAGTTGATCGGGAGTAAGGGCGCTCTTGACCTGCTCGGCTTGTTGCTTCAGTCCCGCCATGTTGTGCTGCAAGGTGGTGACGTCACGCTGCACGGCGTCAGCCTGTGCATTCGTTTGGCTGCTGGCTCGCAGGATAAGCACCAGCGCGATAAGCGAACCAACGGCGATTACCGCGGTCAGCGTCCACGGCAAAGCCCTGTTACCGAAAGGTTCGCTGGCGAGATTTAGTCTTGTGCTCATGGCCTAAGATGGTGAAAACCATGCGAGACTGAGTCACCTCAGAGCATACACGTCCGTGTTCAAGGGGCGCAACCAGGGAGGGCCTTGCGTACAAGGTTCCGGCGATTACACGCGGTTTGCTCAAGAGAGTTGCAGAAAGACCGCGAAGCGTGTGAACCGGAGACCTCTTCAAGGGTGGGCGGGCGGCTTCTCGCTCTTCTCAGTCGCCGCGAGCGAAGGACGGTAAGCACAAACCCGATTACGGCCATTCCGCTTGGCGCGATAGAGGGCCGAGTCAGCCAACTCGACCAGTTGAATCGGATCGCGTGCGTCATCAGGATACGAAGCGACGCCAACACTGATAGTGATCTGGTGAGTCCTCTCGATGTCGCCGGTGCCTCGGCGGGATGCGGGAAACGAATGCCGCTCAATTCCCGCGCGAACACGTTCAGCAGCCACCAGTCCCTGGGCGTAATCAGCGTCCAGCAGGAAAGCCGCAAACTCTTCACCCCCGAAACGCGCGGCCACATCGCCGGCCCGGAGAGCTCGCTTAATGACAACTCCTATGTCCTCCAGAGTCTGACTACCGGCGAGATGGCCGTAGGTGTCGTTCACCTCTTTGAAGTGATCTATGTCCATCATCAACACGCAGAACGGCAGCGATTCGTGCTCAGCTCGCGCGGCCTCTCGGCGCAATTCCGAGAAGAACGATTTGCTTGTCAGCAGTCCCGTTAGCTCGTCATGCACAAGCAGGCGATGAATCTGTTGTTGGAACTCGCGATCGATCTCGTCAAGCATGTCGAAGCGCAGCATATGTTCGCCGATGACTATTTTGTCTCCGTCCTGAAGGAAACCCTCCGTGACGGCGTGCCCGTTCAGCAACGTGCCATTTGTCGAACCAAGATCGGTGATCCGATAGCGGACTTCCTGTGTCATTTGATCGCGCTCAGTATTAATGCGCGCATGGAGACGCGACGCGCGCGCATCGTTAACCCGAACATCGGCCTCGAGGGCCCGCCCGAGAATGACTTCGTCACGATCCAGCGGAATGGGAACCGCCAGGAGTTCTCCGCGCAGGAAAACTAAGGCGGGCCGGAGCTCGCGGCCAGAGCCAGGAACGTTGGCTGGTTGCGGAACCGGTTTTGTATTGTCGGCCGATTCTTCGTTTTGTTCGCCTGACATGTCTTTGCTCGTCAGAAGACTCAGCACGCTTGCGGAACAGTGCCTCTTTCGAAACCACCACGATTGGCGATCTAATCTTAACGCGCACAAGGCTGACCAGCAATGCTGCCCCCAGATGCTGTACAGTACAGGGCCAGCCGGTTATGGTCAGCGTTAGATTTGCTGCACGCTTGTAGCGGTCGAGAGCTTGCTTCTATAATGATCCCGAACTGAATCATCTGCTTCATCGTTCGCAAACAGTCAGCATTAAGGCGATGTTGAACCGGAGCTGGAAAAGCAGACCTATACATTGAGCTTGAAGGAGTTGTGGTTTGAAGAAAGAAGCGACTGAGACCTGTCCCTGGTCAGCGCAGGAGCTGTCCGTTGAACGAGTTGCAGTGGCAGACCTGCCCACGGAGTGGGGCGACTTCAAAATCGCCGGTTATCGCTCGCTTATCTCCGACGAAGAGTTTGTAGTCCTGTACAAAGGAGAAATGAAACGAGAGGTCCCCACCCTCGTTCGCATTCACTCGCAATGTTTGACGGGAGATGTCTTCGGCTCTACAAAGTGTGATTGCGGCCCGCAGCTCCATCACACGATGCAACTGATTCAGGAGGAAGGCCGCGGCGCGGTCGTATATCAGCAGCAGGAAGGCCGCGGCATAGGAATCATCAACAAGATTCGGGCTTATGCCCTCCAGGATGAGGGAGCGGATACGGTTGAGGCGAATCAGCAATTAGGATTGGCAGTTGACCTGCGCGAGTACCGGCAATGCGCAGAAGTGCTCTTCGATCTGGGCCTCTGCAAAGTACGCGTTCTCTCAAACAATCCTTTGAAGCTGCGCGCATTGGAAGAGGCAGGGCTGGAAATCGTGGAGCGCGTGTCCATCGAAGTGAAGTCGCATGAGACCGCCGCGAAATATCTCCACACCAAGAAAGATAAGCTGGGACATCTGCTGGAGTTCAATATCTAAGCCAGGAAGTTCTGGTCGTTTCACACCATGACCAGGTCGGTGGCCACGCAAAAGATAGAGGCCGCAATTCGCTTTGAATTGCGGCCTCACGTTCTAGAAGCGATTGGTCGTTATTTGCTACGCAGATCCTTGATGAAACCGCGTATCTTTTCTGCGTCGGCAGCCTTGGGCGCCAGTTTCAGGTAAACCTCAAACTCATCCGCCGCCCGCTTGTACTCTTTGTTTCCCCAATAGACACCGCCAAGATAACGATGGGCCAGGGCTACCTCGTTCTTGCCGGAACCTGCCGCTGTTTCCAGTTCCTTCTGCGCTTCAGCATATTTGTCTGGAAAAAACTCTTTGGTTTTTTCATCCCTGCTGAGGCTGAGCAGAGTGATGCCGAGGTACATATGGGCGGTGGGCGCAGCGTTGTTCAAGGTCAGCGCCTCTCGAAGCTGCGGCTCAGCTTCGCTATAACTTTTCTTACCGAACAGCGCGATGCCGTAGTTTAGCCGCGTCATAAAGTCTTTTGGCGAAAGCTCGACGGCCTTCTTCAAGGATTCAGCCGCTTTGTCCGGCTGGCCGAGTTTCAAATACTGTACGCCCAACTCGCTCAGAGCTTGCGAAAAGTCCGGATAAAGAGCGACCGCGCTACTAAATTGTTCGGCGGCTTTCTTGCTATCATTTTTGGTAGCCGATTCAAGGCCTTTGGCGTACAAATCCTGGGCGGGCTTTGGCACTTTAGCGAATGCAGCATCAGCAGCGGCCTTACTCCCCTTTAACTTGAGATTGATGGCGATATTCATATTGCGTCCGCCGGGGCTAGCCTCGCGGTCTATCGACACCGCCTCGACCGCCGAGTCGAATTCTTTCCCACCGTCCACCATGATCGTGTAGTGGCCTGCTGACAGGCCGTTGAAAACGAACGAACCGTCCTCGTCCGTTACCGCTGTCTGATCCATCAAATCAGTGCTCGTCAATCTGACTTTGACTCGTTGTTTACTAGAGGTGGATGTATCAGGGAAATAGACGCGGCCTCTAATAATGCTGTTCCCGCCGCTGCCGCTGGGAAGGCCCCTCGAACTGCCCACGCCCCCCTGGGCAAATGAAATCGAACAGCAACTCAGGACCAACAAGACGGCAAAGAGGCTAAGGCAAGTAAGACAATGACGATGTAAAACTTGTTTGGATACCACGGACATGTCACAACCTCCTTTTTCAAGGACGAGCGTGAGGGTCAAGACGAAGAGGACTTCAAATCCCTGGGACTCATTGGCTACGGGCCAGTAGAGCTCTCTGCTTTGAATCGCGAAACTATGATTGCTTACTGCGGAGCTCCTTGATGGAAGCGCGAGTTCGCTCGGCATCGGGAGCCTTTGGCGCCAGCTTCAAATACTTTTCCAATTCATCGGCGGCACGTCTGTAATCCCGTTTTCCCCAATAAAGTCCGCCCAGATAATAATGGGGCAGGCTGAGATTATCGCCGCCGACCGCCAGGGTACGCAATAGTTCCTTTTCCGCTTCAATGTAATTGCGCAATCTTATAAGCGTGACCCCAAGATACATGTGGGCCGACCAGGCGCCGTCATTCTTCTTTACGGCCTGGCGCAACTGCGCTTCGGCCTCCGCAGCCTCATTTTTCTCGAGCAGCGCAATGCCGTAGTTTAGCAGCAAAGTAAATTCATCTGGTCTTACTCTCAGAGCCCTGCGCAGCACCTCAGCAGCCTTGTCCGGCTGATCAACCTTAAGATACTGCACGCCCAGCTCATTAAGGGCAATCGTAAACTCCGGGTAATAGCTAATGGCTGCCTGCAATTGCTCGATGGCTCTCTTGGTATCGCCGGCTCGGATAGCCTCCCGCGCCTTATCGTATAGTTCGACGGCAGGCTTCGGCACGCTGGCAAGAGCCGCATCGAGAACCGCGGGCCTGCTGTTCGCGGCACTGCCGCGTTTCAGTTGAAGATTGATAATGACATTGAAAACGCGTGGGACATCGGCCCGCGCAGCGTCTCCGGATGACAAAGTGCGACTTTTTATCCCGCTACTTTCGACATAAACACTGTCCCGGGCGATTTCATAATCGCTGCCCGCATCCACCGTTACGCTATAGGACCCCGGTGCAATCGAATTAAAAGTGAAATTGCCGTTGAGATCGGCAACCACGGAAAGTTTTTCAGAGCTGCTGCTTTCGAGACTAACTTTAACAGCGTTCGCATCTGAGCGACGTCCCGACGGGAAATAGATGCGTCCCTGGATTCGGTGCTTGCCGCCAGTGCCCGTAAGATCAATGCCACCCTGGGCGCTGGCGAGTTTCAGGGGAAACAAAAGCAACAACGCTGCGCAAACTATCGGCAGAAAACGAAGACAGCGACTTGGAGAGCCAGCCCGATCTGGAGAGAGAAACATGGTAACTCCTTTCTTCAAAGGGTCACGAGGGCGAGATTCAGAGTGCGATTTTGCGCTTTGGGGAGCGCAAAGCATATCACAAAAAAACAAGAGGGAGGAGCGCATTTGCGTGCGCTCCTCCCGTCAAAGTTTCCATTTGTCTGCAGCGAACGCCACAGACAGAAAGCGCCAGTTTAGAACTGGAACTTGACACCTAAGCGCAATGACGATGGGAATTGGAAAATTGTTCCCGCGCCATAGAACGGATTAGGCAAGCGATTACCGGCCGTGTTTGCCACACCGGGGATACCGCTGTTGATCTGGAACGTCTCGTCAAGGCGAATTGCCCGCTGATTGTTGAAGACGTTGAACCAGTCAACCTGGAAGCGCAACTGCCGATTCTCACCAAGCTGAATCGGATAGTAGGCGTTCATATCAAGATTCCAGGTCGTGGGCGTACGATTGCTGCCGATACTGTCCACCGTATTCGGGAAGGCAGGATCGGTAACCGCTACTGTCGGAACGATTGCGGTACCGCGCGGGAGACCGAATCCTTCGTTGTTGCCGTAGACCGCGTGCGGAATCAACTGGTTGAATGGAATACCTGACTGGGCGCGGAACGAAGCACCGACCAGAAGTTTGAACGGCGTGCGATAGCTACCGTCAAACTTGAGCTGATGCGGGCGGTCGTTCGGCAAGCGTCCATACAGGTTCTTCAGCAAGCTGACGAGATCGAACAACGAAGTGATGTTCGGGTCAGACTGGCCGTTATCGTTACGGAACAAGCCTTCGTAGTTACCGATCAGGCTGGAGTACACGTAGGAAGCGATAAACTGGTAATTGTTCGTAAACCGCTTCGTGGCCGTGAATTCAAGCGCGCGATAGTAACGACGAGCGCGTCCGAAGCAACCAATATTCGGATCTGCACAAGCCAGGCGTTCGGTTTCACTCTCGCCCGGATTGAACAGGAAGTAGTGATCGCCATCATCGAACGATCCATCTTCAATGACCGAACCTTGGGCGCGGTAAATACCGCGGAAACCCAGGGCCAGGTCTTTGACGATTTCGTACTCAACGCCGGCGGTCGCTTCGTTGACCGTTTGGGGTTTGAGGTCGAAATCAATCGGGGTTGCGGTTGAACCCAGGTTGCCGATGTTCGCCGTGATGAGCGATCCCACGGGGAAGTTGATCGTATCAACGTTTAAGTTGATGTCCGTCTGGGTCGTGTCGCTGCCGGCGCGAATGTTAACGTCGAGCGGAAGCGGCGTCTCGACAACGCGAGCAAAGTTGAAGAACAATTTACCCTTGCCCTTACCGGTGAAATCCCAGATCAAGCCAAGGCGTGGCTGAATGTTGTCCTTGAAGCTGTTGAGCTTCAAGTACGACTGGCTGCCGCTGCCATATGCTTGCTGGTAGTCCCAGCGCAGACCAAAGTTAAACTGCACGTCTTTCGCGAGCTTGTAGTCGTCCTGGATGTAGAAGCCCTCGACGTTGGTGTAGCTGTCGCCTGCGGTGCTTTGCAGACGAAAGTCGCGAACACGCGTGGTAGTACGAATCAGGAACGGGTTCTGGCCGATCGACGAAATGATCGCCGCGCTGGTGCTCACCGAAGTGGGGCCACCAAGGTTGGTACCGGCATCGATCAGTGCCTGAATGCGCGACGTAAGCGACGACACGGGGCAAACGATGTTTGTGCCCTGAATCACACATACGCCGAAGTTGTTGGTGACGCGGTATCCGATCAATGGGACCGCACCTGGGTTAACCGTTCTCGGAGAACCGGTCGAAATGGTGTTGATTGCGTAAATGTTCCGGTTGTACTCAAAACCATACTTGAAGGTATGGCGACCGTAGATGTTCTGCAACCTGGCAGCGATTTCCCAGCGGTTCCGGTCCTGGTTAGAGAAGAGACCGAAGCCCGGGCCATCAATGAAATTGCGCTGCAGCGAGCCGCCCGCACCATTGACGAAGTCACCAGTGCCGGTGCCGGCATTAACGACCACGCTGGTGTGGGTCGGAGTCACGCGGAGGCCGTTTCGGACGACCGCGAAACTGTTGCTCAGAAGCGGAATCGACAGGTCAGATGCCGGAAGCGTGTTCGCGCGCTGGAAGTGCAGTCCAAAAGCAAACTCACCAATCCAGTTTGGGGTAATCGTCGAGTTCAAACGCGCGGTGTAATTATGCCCGCCCGTCTGGACCTCGCCGCGGAAAGCGGTCAGGTCGTTACCAAAACCGGAACCCCCGAATAAGAACCCTTCCTGCTTGGTGAAATCGCCGAAGGTCGAGAAGGTGAAGGTGTTGTTGGTGTTGATTCCCCACGTAAGTTTGCCGGAGTAGAACGGCGTGGTGATCTTGTTTTCAACCGGCGCATGGAACGTCTGCGTCAAGAAATTGTTCTTGCGCTGTTGCGGATTGAAAGCGCCAAAGAACCACAGTTTGTCCTTCTTGATTGGACCACCGATGTCGAATCCGGCGTCAATTTCGGAGAAGCCGTTCGGGGCCGAACCCGTGAACGGAAACTGCTTGGTGGCACGCACGAGGCCCTTCGTGGTGAAGTAACCAAACGCGTCGCCGCGGAATTCGTTGCCACCGCTCTTGGTGATGACATTGAAGATACCGCCGGTCGCCTTGCCATATTCGGCGCCGTAGGCGCCCGTCTTGATTTCAACTTCCTGCACAAACTCGAACGGAAGGTTGGCACCCGATCCGCCAAAGGCCGGGTCAGTTGTGTTCACGCCGTCGAGAATGTAGTTGTTTTCAGGGCCCGATGATCCACCGACTGATGGATCACGGTCGCGACCTGATGCGTCGCGCAGTCCTGAACGGGCAACCGTCGGGGCAATCGAGTAAAGTGACTGCACCGTGCGCTGCGTCGGGAAGTTCGAGAACTGTTCGGTCGAAACGTTCGAACCGCTAGTGTTCGACGTTACGTCAACAGCAGCGCCGGACGTATCCGTGATGTTGACAACTCCACCCACTTGCGCGGGCTTTAATTCAACATCCACCGAAGATGTACGAGAAAGATTGACCTCCACGTTCGGCTTTTCATATTTCTCAAAGCCTTTCGTAGCTGCTTCAACGGTAACTAAGTACCGTCCTGGAGGTAAATTCAAAATTGTGTAGTGGCCGTTGTCGTCCGAAGTAGCTGATTGCGGAGAGATCAGGTTCGGGCTGGTCACCCTAACCGTCGCCTCCGGAACCACGTTCTGGTTCTGGTCAACAACAGTGCCTGCAATCGAACCCGTCGTTACCGTCTGTGCCATAGCGCTAACTGCAAAGAGCGCAAGGCACAATGTAAATACCGACAGGGTGATAAATCGCATGCTGATTTTCATGCTTAGTGTTTCCTTTCTTTTCATTTAATTCTTAGTGCCGAACATGCCGCATAAATAAAGTGCCAAGTGTTATTCCTCCTGGCACTCCGCCGATTTAACGGCCCCGTACAGCATGTGTTGAGTATTTCCTGAAACGAATTGCATAATTCCACTCGTCGATAAGTGCAACTACTATGCCCAGTTGTCCTATACAGGACAATCATTTACGGTTCAGGGGTTTAGGCTTTCTCGGCGCTCGGAATTCTGCTCTGAAAATCCAAAAAAATGGTGACAATCCATAAATTA
>DASXRU010000229.1:0-5675 GCA_036506395.1 Pyrinomonadaceae bacterium
CACTTGCTTCCAGGGCCGCGCGCAGAGTTTCAATCGCCAGTGCCGCCGCGTGTTGCTTCCTTGCCGGCAGACCGTCCAACGCATCCACGATATCCTGCCGGTTAAGCTGAGCCGCTGCTTCGCAGCTCATTCCTTCAATCAATTCCGTCAACGCTGAACCGCAGGCAAGCGTCGGAGCGCAGCCGTATGCAAGGAACCGCGCCGCTTCGATTCTGTCGTCCCGGATGCGTAGCGATAGGCGCAAACGATCGCCGCAGACCGGGTTCGTTCGTTCTGCGGTAGCATTCGCGTCGGCTAATTCTCCCGCGTTGCGCGGATGGGCCACGTGATCGTTGAAGGTTGCTGAGTAGGGCACGGCTGTTAACCGATAGCGCGTGCTTCGCGCGCCAGCGGCGAGAGGCGGCGAAGATTCTCAACCGCGCGCGTCAAAACCTCGAGCACATAGTCAACGTCATCGTCGCAATTGTCTTTGCCGAAGCTGAAACGGATCGCCCCGCGGGCCCGCTCCTCGTCTTTTCCCAGCGCTCGAATTACGGGCGACGGTTCCAGAGTGCCGGACGAGCACGCTGAGCCGGTGGAAACCGCGACGCCCTGCATGTCGAGATTGATCAGCAATCCCTCACCTTCAATGTAACGAAACGAGATGTTCGAGATGTTGGGCAGACGTTGCAGGGGACTGCCGTTAAGAACAACGTCATCGATGCGCGCCTGCACTTCCGTTTCGAAACGATCGCGCAGGCGGCGCGCCTGCTGGGTTCGCCCGATAATCTCTGATCGCGCCAGCCTCGAGGCCTCACCAAATGCGACTATGTTTGCGACGGCTTCAGTTCCGGCGCGGCGCTCGCGCTCCTGATGGCCCCCAACATTTTGGGTCGTCAGGCGCACGCCGCGTCGCACATATAGCGCGCCAATTCCCTTGGGCGCGTACATCTTATGCGCGGACAGAGACAGAAGATCGCACCCAATCTCATCAACACTAATCTCGATTCGCCCGCCCGCCTGCACCGCATCGGTATGAAACCACAGGTGCCGCCGCCGCGTGCGCTCTTCCCGCACCAGTGCCCCGATTTCTGCCACCGGTTGAATCGTGCCGATTTCATTGTTCGCCATCATCACAGTAATCAGGACTGTGTCGTCTCGTAAGGCCGCGCGCACGTCATCAGTTCTTACCAGGCCGTCGTCATGGACGGGCAGACGGGTGATGGACCACCCGCGCTTCTCCAGCATCTCGCAAATCCCACGCACCGAGGAGTGCTCGATCGCGGAAGCGATGATGTGGCGCCCATGGGCTTCTGCCGCCTCGCACAGACCGCGAATCGCCAGGTTATTTGCCTCCGTACCGCCGGAAAGAAAAACAACTTCGTTGGCTCTGGCGCCGATTAGCGCGGCCACATCGCGCCGGGCCTGGTCGACGGCAGCGCGTGCTTCCTGGCCGAAGAAATGTACGCTGGAAGGATTGCCGAACTTCCCGGTCAAATACGGCATCATGGCCTCCACGACGCGCGGGTCAACCGGTGTCGTGGCGCTATGGTCGAGATAGACTCTTCGCAGGGTCGTCATACGTCAATAAGCGGAGTTTGTCTGCGCAATCGCCCTCCCGCTGACTGCCAACCGTCCACACCAAAACGGCATCAGATGTTCCATCTGGAGTACCGGCAATCGGTGATAGTGTCGTCAATGCCGCGCTTTCCCGATTGAGTCTAGGTTGGGTTAGCAGGAGCGTCAAGCGGCACGAAAATTGTTACAATCCCCAACTGGATACCAGTATTCCCATTCGGGGACCCGCGAAAACGTAAACGATGAATCAGCGTTAACTCAGTCGGACCGCCTTTCGGAAGGATTATTATGAGGAACATCAAGAATTTATCTGCTTTGGCTATTGCGTTCATGCTGGCGGCTTTGCCATGCAGTTTTGCGATCACAAGCGGTCATGCACAGAACCAGGCGCAAATGCAGACACAGGACCAACCCCAGGAGCAGGCCCAGTCGGGCGCGCTGCCGCGGGGCTATCGTACCGGCTACTCGGACGGCTATGCCGCCGGGTTCCAGGACGCCGCGCAACACGCGTCGCGCAATGTTCAGAACAAATCGGAGTACCAGCTTGGCAATCGGAATTACTCACCGACCTATGGTTCAGCTGAAGATTTTCGCGACGGGTATCAACAGGGATTCGAAAGCGGCTACAACGCCGGCTTCGATCACCGCGGATTCGATTCGACCATTCCGGGCTCGTTGGCCAGGAGAGGAAACGCGACAGCGCCTCCGGCAGATACCAGCGACGATTCAGTGGGGAATCCCAACGACAATTCGCCTGCCGACAATTCGCCAGCCGACAATTCGAATGTCTCGAATTCAAAGCCTTCTAATTCGACACCCGTCTACAATTCAACAGGCCGAGCGACGGTCACTATTCCTCGCAATACCGTGATGCGCGTCGAACTGCTGACGAATCTTTCGACGGATGCCACGCAACGGGGCGATCGTTTTCAGGCGCGTGTGATTGAGCCGTCCGAGTATGAAGGGGCAATACTCGATGGACAGGTCACCCAGGTCAAACGGCCGGGGAAAGTGAAGGGAACAGCCCAACTCCAACTTTCTTTTGAACAGATTCGCTTGTCCGATAACCGCTGGGCCCATTTGAGCGCACAGGTAATCGAAGTCATTCATACCAGCACCAGCCAGGGCGTCGGCAATGTCGATTCCGAAGGCGGCGTGCGCGGCGAAAGCACCACCAGGAGCGATGTCACCAAGGTCGGGACCGCAACCGGAATCGGCGCGATGATCGGCGCCATTGCCGGCGGTGGTAAGGGAGCCGCAATAGGTGCGGCCATCGGCGCCGGAATCGGCACCGCCGGGGTCGTTACCGACGAAGGTAAAGATATTCACTTGCGCCAGGGGCAAGAGTTGAAAATCCGCACGGCCAACGACGCCACCATCGGATAATGTGCTTTGTAGAGCGGGGGCAAGCCCCCGCTGCTTTATCTTGAGAATCACTGCAAGCGTTTCCAGTTGAATTTGCAAGCTCAGAAGTAGAACCCGATCATTTGCGACGCGGGAACAAAGCTCAGAAGCTTACGTGCTAAACTGACTTTGTTCCCGCGTTCTTGTTTTTGTAACCTGGCCGGTGAGTTGTGTCTCGAGCGCTGATTACACTGCTGACGGACTTTGGCACCGCCGACTACTTCGCCGGCGCAATGAAGGGTGTCATTCTCTCAATCAATCCCAACGCTCAGATTGTCGACATAACGCACGAGATTCCACCACAGGATATCCACGCCGCAGCGTTCACTCTGCTTGCTGTCTACAAAGATTTTCCAACACAAACTATACATGTGGCCGTGGTTGATCCCGGAGTAGGATCGGCGCGCCGGCCCATCCTGGCCTCCTGTGGAGGCCAGTTCTTTGTGGGACCGGACAACGGCTTATTCAGCTATGTTCTTGAGCGCGAGCCGCCCGCAAACGTGATTCATATTCAGAACCAGAAATACTTCCGCCAGCCGTTGAGCGCGACGTTCCATGGGCGTGACGTGTTCGCGCCTGTCGCTGCGGCCTTAGCGATGGGAGTTGAGCCTTCACAGTTTGGTGAAGAGATTACCGACTTTGCCCGGCTGGAATCGCTGGCGCCGGTTAGGTTGGCAGACGGCAAGATTGAAGCACGCATCATTCACATCGATCGCTTTGGCAACTGCGTGACGAACATCATGAATGAAAACGTTACGCGTGAAATGATAGCCCGAGGCGTGCGGCTTAGCATCAACGAAAAGGAAATTACTTCATTCCGCGATTTCTTCGCCGAGGAATCGGGCGGGTCAGATGAGGTATTCGCGATTTGGGGAAGCGCAGGTTTCCTGGAGATTGCCTCGCTAAATACTTCAGCCGCGCAGGCACTGGAGGCTAACGTAGGCGAGGTAGTGCACCTTCGTAGCTGAAAGTCACCGAAGCCCGCGAAGCGGCCGGCAGACGAATCATCATAATTGACGTTTGCAATCTCAACCGCTTTCGACCGCTTCGCGGGCTCAATGTTTTCTTTTTGTTCTCGATCCTGGGGTTTCGCTGCGCTCCACCCCAGGCTTTATGCTGGCGGCCGCTCCGCGGACTCCCAGCCGAGCACGCAAGTTCTTACAAAGCGGGGAAAGTGTTGGATCAAAATTCGATGCACTATCGACTAACTTGTCTTGCTGAATTCGAGCGCCTCGAGCAGGAAATTCTCAAACAGTATGCGCCCGTCGCGGGATTCGTTTTGATGCTCCCAGCGGGTGCGGCTGCGGTGCCAGTCTTCAAAAGACTTCTCCAGATGAAACTGGACGGTGTAGATCAGTTGGCCCTCGCCGCGCTTGACCATCATCTGATTGCGGCAGAGGTATGAGGTGGCCAGTAGCTCGAAGCCTTCAGGAACGCGATCCAGTTGCAGACCGTGGTTTTGCCAGACGCGCAGGATGCGTCCTTCCTTCGTGTAATCCTGCCAGGGGCCTGAGCGTGGTTCATTTATGCCGCGAAAGATTGGATCCTCCGGCGCCGTAATACGAATGAACCGGTATTGATACTCTATCTGGCGGTTTTCGCGCTGTTCGTGCTGCTCCTGATTGCTGAGCGTGACCACGTGCGCGCCAAAACTGAGTCCAATTAGCTGGTGCCCACCGCATATGCCCAGGGTCGGTATCTTCGTGTCGCCAATGAACTCTGTGAAGCCTTCCAGGATTGCCGGATTGTAATAATCAAAGTCGCGCAGCGTGCCGCTCAGCACAATTGCGTCCGGACGAAACTCTTCGACGGCCTTGCGGAGCGCGGTTAAGTGGGCGATTCGCGTATGGGGGACTTTGACCAGCCGGCCGACGTTGCTGACGATATTTTGCAGCGCCAGCGAAGCAATCTGCCGTTCGCGATTCAGATGCGCCGCCACTTGCGCACCCCAATCCTTGCGCGCTACGTCGGACAAATCATCTTCGTCGCGCAACAGGTCATCGACAATCAGAACCCGAGCCTCTTCGATCTGTTTCTCGATCGATTCGAAACGACAAAAGTTACGCTGGTTGAAAGGGAAGGGAGGGTTCTCGGCCGCGTCGAGGTTCTGCATTTCGTCGGGTTGAATCTCCTGAAGTTCCTGAGTCATCGTTAATGCTGACTTATTCTATCACGCGCGCCGCTGTTTCGTGCTCTGAATGAATAGCGGCGAGGCTGTTCCGGCGCCCGCTAACACTATTTCATCACGAACTTGCGAAATCAACCAACGGCGCAAGCGGGAGCGAAACGCCGCACTGCGATTCGCGGCGACCTTCTCGATCATCAGCAACATGCGCTGCCAGGACGATTCCAGCTCATCAGCAATATGTGAAATCTGGGTGATGTCATAAGGAATCGCCACCGCGCTGCACCCAGCCCGCGCAAAGACGGCCAGGTATCGCGCGGTAGCCAGATCGGGACAAAGCATTCGACGCCGGCCCAGCTTCAACTCGACGCCCAGCAACGTGTGCTGAATTTCAGCGCTGGAGTTCTTGGCCGGCATGCCGAATTCATAGGAGCGAGTCCGCGACTTTTGAATGCGCTCGCGGTAGATGGTGGGAATCCAGGTTTCGCCGAGCTCAGCTTTGATCTCTTCCGCAAGTTGTACGGTTGAAGTTGTGGCTACAGCAGACGAGGCCATAGGCGATCACTTGTCCCGGGTTCATCAGCGCATC
>DASXRU010000230.1:0-2234 GCA_036506395.1 Pyrinomonadaceae bacterium
ATGACCCAGGCCGTTGGCCTGGGCTTTTACATTTCGCGCCGTTGGCGCTTAAAGCTTTTTGTGCAAAGCCCTTCCAAGCTTCTCAAACTGTTTAGACAGGGGCTGTCACTTCGTAACCGCGAGATCACCGCACTGAAGTGCGGTGTTAATGAGAATTTCAAACTGACCCACTATCACATTTGCCGCTAACACGCGGTAGTCCAGACTGGGCGTCTTTTTCTTCGTATGGTAGGTGTGAAACTGGATGCTTCAAACCGGGAAACGAATTTGCGCTTCCTGCGATTGGGTTGCGGCTGTCGGGGTCTGGCGGCTGATGTCGGGATTCATCATGAAATCCAGCAGCTTGATGATGAACTCGCGCATCTGGCGCCGGTCAACGATGTCGTCAACCATGCCGTGCGCCAGGAGAAACTCAGAGCGCTGGAAATCTTTCGGCAGTTTCTGGCGAATCGTTTGTTCGATCACGCGCGGGCCGGCGAAACCAATCAATGCCTTCGGCTCAGCGATGATCGCGTCGCCCAGCATGGCGAAGCTGGCAGTGACGCCGCCGGTGGTTGGGTCGGTGAGCACGGAGATGAAGGGCAGACGCTGCTCGTCCAGGTCGGCGAGCGCGGCGGCGATCTTGGCCATCTGCATCAGCGAAAACGTTCCTTCCTGCATGCGCGCGCCGCCGGACGCGGCGAAGGTAACAACTGCGCCGCGTTCTTCTATCGCTCGTTCGATCAAGCGGGTGACTTTTTCGCCCACTGCCGATCCCATTGAGCCGCCTATGAACAGCATATCCATCGCGCCGGCAAAGACGCGATGTCCGCCGACTTTCCCCCGGCCGGTAACGATTGCTTCCGGCAGCCCGGAAACCTCGCGGGCCTGCTTTAAGCGTTGGGGATAAGGTTTTTTGTCCACGAACTCCAGCGGGTCACCCGAGATAACTTCGGCATCCATCTCTTCGTAGTGGCCGTCATCAAAGAGCATTGCCAGCCGCTCATACGCCCCCAGGCGGAAATGGTAGCCACACTTGATGCAGACCTGGAGCGCTTCCTCCAGCTCCCGTTTGTAGAGATGCTCGCCGCACTCTTCGCAGCGGACGAAGACGTTTTCCGTGCGCACCACCCGCTCTTCGGCTGGAACCGGCTCGATTTTCTGATCTTTCTTTCTAAACCAGGGCATAGCTTCTCTCGACGTTCAGAGCTCTGCAATGTCGGGTTTTTGGCTGCGATTAAGGGTTGCCCGAGAGGTTAGCATATGAAGCGGAATGACGAAAGGACGGAGCTCCGAGGTGCCTGGGAGCTGCACCCACCTTAGGAGATTTTTTGCGTGACATTGTGGAGGGAATCACCCTGTGGTGCTGCTGGCCTGGATGTACCTGACGCCAATCATCTATCCCGAATCGATCGTACCCGTTGTCAGCTCGAACAATGGCATTGAGGGCATCCTTCAGCGATTCCCGGCGAATGGCTACGTCGATTAATTTTGCTCCACGGCTGTCGCCCGCAGTTGTTTCTTCAAAGCCGATAGGGACGCTCGTTTGTAGTGAGAGAATTCCCAAGAGCTTGTGAATGGTGGCCCTGTTTACGACGAGGGTCACCGTAGAGTTCAACGGATCGGCAGTCTGCGCTTTTGTTGTCGCCGACGCAGAGATAATGAAGAGCAAGGAAATCATGGTGACGTAGCGTAGTCTCATAATGGTGGTCCTTTTCATTTTCTTCGCCCCCTACTCACATCCTCGATGTTAGCTTGGCCCTTCTTGGAAGTGATCACCATATTCGAGTCGGCGGCCTGAAGCTTGATTTTGTGTCTGGGTTGGCAGACGATTCGAGCGGGAAAGAGTACCATCTGCATTAATCCCAACCGCGAGGTAAAAACTTCAGCCGCGACGGCTGAAAGAACATTCGAAGCCAAATGGCTGAGTTGTCATGAAAACGAAAAACCTCCAAGGCCGAATTGCGTTGCTCCTGGTGGCCGCAGTCTTCTTTGCCAATCCCTTGTTTGCGCAGAGCCCGGCTGCTGGTCAGGCTCAACGATCATCTCGGCCGGGAACTCCAGGATCAGCGCAGGAGACCACACCACGCCCGCAACCTTCGCCTGCCAGGCGCGACGACGCGACGCTTGATACGCTATTCGCCGCCGATAGTTACAAACTGTACGGCGAGGTGCGAATGGTCGGTCAACTGGTGCGCTCTCCCGGCGTGACGGAAGTTCTCGAACCAATCCTGAAACTCTCGAGCCCGCCTGAT
>DASXRU010000231.1:0-15785 GCA_036506395.1 Pyrinomonadaceae bacterium
AATGTACGATCCCGGCAATTGGTTGCTGACACGCGCAGATTCGGATGTCAGTGTTTTTGAGGAGCCTAACGTCTAGATGGTCCGACAAACTTCAGGAACCTCTGAACACGTTAATAGAGAGTTTGCACTGAGCCCGCGAAGCGCGGCGATAGCATAAAGCCTGAGGTGGAGCGGAGCGGAACCCCAGGGTCGTTGCCAGGGCCAAGAAAAGAGCCCGCGAAGCGGGCGACAGCCTCATGATGAGTAAGCCCCAGCTTTTACGCTATCTCACGCTTCGCGCGCTCGGGTTTTTACCTACCGTCATCCTGGGGTTCCGCTCCGCTCCACCCCAGGCTTTATGCTTGCACCCGCTGCGCGGGTTTCGAAACGAAAGCCCGCACCAAACTTAATCAGAGGTTCCTTCGGACACGCACTATGGTTATTCCGGTTATTTTCTATCACAAGATCGATAAGCCGGCGCCTGACTCTCTGGTGCGCGGCGGCTTCACTCCGCCACAAAGATTCGCGCGGCAAATGGCCTACTTGAAGAGGAAGGGGTTCGTTTTCTACCAGGCTTCGGAATTGATCGAGCAGTACCAACAAGACGGTGTCTTTCCTGATAACGGCATCGCGCTAACGTTTGATGACGGTTGGAAAGACAACTATACGAACGCCTTTCCGATTCTGCGGGACCTGGGCATCAAGGCCACCATCTTCGTCATTCCTTCTGTCATTGGCGAGAAATCCACAAAGGCCGCGGCAAAAGGCGAAGGCCCGCGCGCCCATCTCTCGCGCGAAGAAATTCTGGAAATGTCACGGCACGGGATTGAGTTCGGATCACACTCGATGAATCATAGACTATTGCCCGAACTCTCCAGGGAAGAACTGAGGCTCGAGGTTGAAGAAGCAAAGAAACAGATCGAGGATCTAATTCAGAAGCCTTGCCGGACCTTTGCCTATCCTGCCGGCTATTTTTCCGACGACGCAAAACAAATAATCAGCGAAGCTGGTCACATCGCAGCTTTCACGACCATTTATGGACCAGCAGACCGGATTGATCTATATGCTTTGAACCGCACGGAAATTCTGCGCCGCGACCGGTTTCTTTTTCAGTTTGCGAATAAAGTGAATCCGCTGCGATCACCGGTGGCGATGCTGCGGTAGCAGAAAGTGATAGCACGCGCCCGCTCAACAATGAGGTCTGTTCCCATGAAAGCTGTCACTATCGTCACGCACGGTGGAGTTGAAGGGCTCGAAGTGCGCCAGGTTCCGGACCCTCCGCGCCCTTCCGCCGATCGCGTTCGCGTGCGAGTCCATGCTGCCGCATTGAATCGCGCTGACATACACCAGCGTCTCGGTCGCTATCCCGCGCCGCCGGGATTTCCCACGAACATTCCCGGTCTCGAGTTCGCCGGCGAGGTGGATGAAGTGGGCGATGAAGTGCAGGCGTGGAAAACGGGCCAGCGAGTTTTTGGCATCACTGGAGGCGGCGCGCAAGCACAGTATGTGACGGTGCCAGAAAGTACAGTTACAGAAATTTCCGCGAACCTCAATTGGACGGAAGCGGCTGCCGTTCCGGAAGTTTTCATCACCGCGCACGATGCGTTGTTCACCCAGGCAAAACTGAAGATGGGCGAGCGCGTCCTGATTCATGCAGCAGGCTCGGGCGTAGGAACCGCGGCAATTCAACTGGCACATGCGGCCGGCGCAATCGTTTACGGAACATCACGCACCGCCGGCAAACTTCAGAGAGCCGGGCCGCTGGGCCTGGATGAATCGATTGACGTGGGCAACACTCCGGATAAGTTCGCGCAGGCTGTGCGCGAGTGGACCTCAGGGGCCGGCGTTCACGTAATTCTCGATCTGGTAGGCGGTGCTTATTTGAAGGCGAACCTGGACTCGCTGGCGTCAAAAGGTCGCGTGATGTTTGTGGGTACTAGCAGCGGCGCAAAAGCCGAGCTGGATCTTTCAACCGTAATGGGAAAACGCGCGCGTCTTACCGGCACGCTGTTGCGCGCTCGTGCCACGGAAGAAAAAGCGCTCGCCACCAGTCTCTTCGCCGCACACGTGGTTCCGCTCCTGGCGCGCGGCGTAGTGCGTCCGATTGTCGATAGCGTTTATTCTATTGATGAGGTGCGCGCGGCGCACGAACGACTGGAATCGAACGAAACTTTCGGTAAAGTCGTCTTAACGATTTCCGGTTAGAATACTCAAGCTCAGCCGGATCGCGACTCGGCATACCCAATCCTGTGACCTAAAATGATATCGGCGCGATAGTTCTACTCCCAACGTAAGAGTGACCTCATCGAAACGACGCGCGGCCATCGAGGCCGCGCGTATTTCTTGTGACGGAGCCGACACGCCAGGTCCTTCCCAACCCTCCCAGAGGGAGGGAGTAGGCAAGAAGAGCCAACGCAAACTAGGAGACTAGCGAATTTGCTTGTATCTAAAACACTTCGGATCGTGATCGTTTACCATTCCCACTGCCTGCATGAAGGCATAGCAAATCGTGGGGCCAACGAATTTGAAGCCGCGTCGCAGAAGGTTGCGACTGAGTGTTTCGGATTCTCTTGTGACTGCGGGCGCCTGCGCAACTCCGCGTTTCCTTCTTAAAGGCTTCCCCTGGACAAATGCCCAGACGTAACTGTCGAAGCTGCCGAACTCTTCCCGCACTTCCAGAAACGATCGGGCGTTCTGAATCGCTGCCGCGATCTTCAGACGGTTGCGGATAATGCCGGGATTAGCAAGTAGCTGAGAAACTTTCCGGCGATCGTAATTCGCAATTTTTCGCACATTGAAATCGTCGAAGGCCGCGCGATAATTATCGCGCTTCCTGAGAATCGTTTCCCAGCTTAGGCCTGCCTGCGCGCCCTCCAGGATTAGGAACTCGAATAACACCCGGTCATCATGCTGCGGCACGCCCCACTCGCGGTCGTGGTAGGCAATCGAAAGGTCAGTCCTGGCCCAATCGCAACGGTGCATCTTCGCAATCTTTCGTTAGTAGAAAGACCCAACCAAGGTTTGTACGCTAAACACCCCACCCTCATCGTACTCTGATGAATTTTTGCTGACGCCTCTGGCAGGTTACGGAACGCGCAGTTTTCCCGCCAGGCGTTCGACCGCCTCAATCAATTCTGAGGGCTCGACTGGCTTAATCAAATGGAGCTGATAACCCGCCGCCAGCGCCAGGTCCCGGTCCTTTTCTGTCGCATACGCCGTCAGGGCAATAGCGGGAATCTGCCTGATCGCCTCAAGGGGAGATGATCGCAGCTTGCGGATTAGTTCATAGCCATCTTCCAGAGGCAGGCCGATGTCGCTGAGGAGCACATGAGGACTAAACGTTGCAAGCCGCGCTATTGCATCTTCCGCCGTGGCAGTGTGTTCTACCTCAGCGCCCTCTTGTGCCAGAAGTAGAGCCAGCAATGTTCGTGTGTCGGCCTCATCTTCAACCAGCAGCACGCGCACGCCATTCAGAGCACGCCCAGTCCTGCCTGACTGGTCATCTTGCAAGTCGGCGGTCCGCAGCAGCCTGTCTTGAGGTGTTCGCGCGGTTGCGAGCGGCAGGCGAACCGTAAACGTCGAGCCTTGATCCTGGCCCGCACTTTCCGCCGAAACCGTTCCCCCGTGCAGTTCAACCAGATGGCGAACTATGGCAAGTCCCAACCCCAGCCCGCCATGAGCTCGCGTAGTGGTCGAGTCCGCCTGGCGGAATCTTTCAAATACGTGCTGGAGAAATTCCGGCCGGATGCCGATACCGGTGTCCCGGATAACAATCACTGCTGACGACTCGCTTTGCCGCAGATACACTTGTACGGATCCGCCAGTTGGCGTGAACTTCACTGCATTCGACAGCAGATTCCAGATTACCTGCTCCAACCTCGTTGGATCGCCTGAGACCGGACCAATGAAAGGTTCCCAGGTAATCTGAATCGAGATTTGTTTGGCTTCAGCCACAGGTCTAACAGCGTCCACGGCCGCCTCGACAACCGGTGTCAGATCCATCGGTCGCACATTCAGTTTCAGTTTTCCCGAAACGATGCGTGAAACATCGACGAGATCCTCGATTAACTGCGCTTGCATTCTGGCATTACGTTCGACCGCTTCGAACGCATACGCTGATGTCGATTCGTCTAACCTTTGGCCGCGCATCATTCCCAACCAGCCAAGCATTGCGGTCAACGGCGTGCGCAGTTCGTGCGACAGCGTCGCCAGAAAGTCGTCCTTGATTCGATTAGCTTCTTCAGCCTCGTTGCGGGCCGCATGCTCTAGTTGCAAAAGCTTTGCTCGCTCTTCATCGACCAACTTTTGCTCCGTAATATCCATCGTGACCCCGCGCATTCCCACGGGCTCTCCCTGTTCATTACATACCGCTACTGACTGCGCTTCGACCCACAACACCCGGCCATCTTTCGCGACCCAGCGGAACTGGTTTGTCCCTTTTTTTCCGCTGGCAAACGTTGCGGCGGCGGCCCGGGCCGCTTGTTCCCTGTCTTCGGGATGGACTATCGACAACCAAAAGTTTGGCGTGGCCAGCCACTCGTCGACACTGTAGCCGAGCATCGTCTCGACATAATCGCTGACATAATTAATTCGTTGGCCGGCGCCATCCGGGTGGCCCCACGCTTCCCAAACTACCCCAGGCACATTGGCGACAATGTTGTTCAAGCGCTGACGTTCAGTGTCGACTTGTGAAGCAAGCAAGGTCTTCTCTTCTTCGACTTTTTTCCGCTCGCCCACAATGGCGGTGAGCACCAACGCCGTAAGTGTGATGGTGCCCATGAAAGCCTGTAGCAGGAGCAGAGACTCATTTGGCGTGCTCGCTATGAAAGGGCCTAAGCCATGGGCAGTTCCCCAGAGGGCAGTCGCTGCTAAGACAGCGATTGTTATCGTCACGCCGCGCTGGTGAAATCGAAAGGCCGCCCAAATGAAAAAGGGGAAAACGAGGTGGGCCAGCGGATAATTCTTTTCGGTGGTAGGAAACCATCCTCCAAAGACGAACATGGAAACGACCGCGAGCGAAAGAATCAACAGGCAACCTTCCAACAGTCTGTTTGATTGCCATTTGGCGCTCGACGTCCAGCCCCAGGCCAGAAGCAATGGCGCTACTACCAACGCGCCGACGCCATCGCCCAGCCACCAGGTCAGCCAGAGCGGACCAAACTTGTCCCAACTCGCCGCGCCGCTCAGACATAAGCTCATGCTGCCGATTGTGGCGCTTATCATCGGGCTAAACACCGCAGCAAAAATCGCAAACTTTACGACATGCTTCGCCCGATAGAGAGGGACCCGCACTCCGATGTAGCGAATGACGAGGAAAGCGGCAGAGAGGGCCTCAACAGTATTGCCCAATCCGATCGCAGTCGCGGTCGGTATGGTTACGCCTGTTTTTAGATTTGCCAAAAAGGCGCCCAGAAGAATACCCGGCGCGACTCGGTAACCTAATAACAGGAGGGCCGCGATGGCGATTCCGGTGGGCGGCCAGACCGGAGAGACGTTAGTGTGGACCGACGCCAGAGACAGGCCGCACTCAGCCGCCGCAAAATAAAGGAGGGCTATAGCGGCCGACAACCCGATCGAACGAAGAAGCCGCGAATTCATTGCCTGATTGATCCTGGGTAAAGGGTGAAGGGAAACTACTTAAACTGATTGGGACCGATCTCCATGCC
The DNA here is from genome assembly GCA_036506395.1 of Pyrinomonadaceae bacterium. Classification (GTDB taxonomy): domain Bacteria; phylum Acidobacteriota; class Blastocatellia; order Pyrinomonadales; family Pyrinomonadaceae; genus DASXRU01. The sequence continues at coordinate 5,646 of DASXRU010000231.1, forward strand.
GAGCGGAATGACATCATCCACCGGCAACCCTGCAAGCTCGGCGTGCTTGCGACAGGCCTCGGCATTGGGCGCCTCAAACTCACAAAAAGAATGCTTTCCGTCAGCAGTCACATGGCTGCGTATCCATTGCATTCCCATTTGGTCGCATGAAGCGACAACGCTTTTACCAACCGCGTTGAGCTGTTCAGAACTGAGAGGCGGCAACGTCCGTGTAACCATGAAGCGGGGCATCGGTCCCCTCCTTTCGGCTGGAAGATCAGCCTGATTAGGCGATAAGTTTAGTGGCTTATGGTTCCTTGTCAAGGACAGAATTGTTTCGGCCTTGATGTAGTGTGGTTGGAGTAAATCGTGCTATGCGCAACCGTAAGCGCCAAAGGCGCGAAATGTAGAAGCCTGGGCCATCGGCCCAGGTATAGTAGGTTAAGGATCCAGGCGCTGAAGGCGCGAAATAGGACATTCGTTCTTATTATTATTTCGCGCCTTCAGCGCTCCAATTTAGGAAAGATCACATCTTTCCTGAGGCGCTGCCCCAGGCTTTTTCATTTCGGGCCTTTGGCCCTCAGCGTTGCTATCAGCGACCGCTCGCCTTAGGCAAATGCCAACCTGCATCGTTCGGTTCCTGTTCCCGGGAGGTACATCGCTTCAACCAACATCCGCCGCCAGTGCATACTCGATTGCGCGCTCAACTGACATCGCCTCTCCGCTCATCCATGCTGATGTCCTCGCTGATTCTGCTAGCCCTTGAGCAACCGGCTCCAGCTTCCGTTCCAGCCTGGCCTGCTCATCCGGCGGGAGAGGCACGCCGTGTTTCTTGCGGAGTGTGTTGGCAATGCCGGCAAGGCGCAGAGCGCGCTCAGGCTGGTCCTGCACAATAGCCAACCCGATGAAGCCTTCCAGCAAGCGAGCAATGCCGCGTATGTCACCCAGCTCACCAAATATCACCATGCTCTCCTCGTACAGAGATCGGGCGGCGGCACAGTCGCCCTGTTCGCAAGCAAGGCTTCCCAGGTCGGTCAGCGCGTTAGCAATATCCCACGTGCTGCCAGAGTCCATAAACATCGCGAGGCTCTCCTGATATAGCGAACGCGCTGTCTGGTAGTCGAACCGCTTGCGAGCCGCATCACCCAGGTGGCTCAACGATGCGGCAATGCCTCGCTTATCCTCCAACTCTCGGAAGATGGCCAGGCTCTCCTCGTACAGAGAGCAGGCTCGGGCATCATCATCCTGGTTTTCGGCTACCTTTCCCAGATTACTTAGCGACAGCGCGACTGCTGTTCGATTGCCGAGTTCACGCCACACCCCCAGACTCTCTTCGTACATAGCGCGAGCCGCAGCGTAGTCGCCATTTCTGACGGCGACGATTCCGAGATTGTTAAGAGAATTGGCGATGCCCCACTTGTCACCCAACTTCCGGTTAATCGCAAGGTTTTCTTCAAAGAGAGAACGTGCTGTGGCGTAGTCGCCCTGGGCGTCGGCCAAGACTCCAGCGGCATAGAGAGCCTTAATTCGTGCTTTTGATTGCTTTGTTCCCGCGGCTGCAAGAAGTCCCGCCAATCGCGCCCGACCCTCGGCCAGGTAACCACGCATTTCCCAGAATCGCCACAGAGCTCCACCAAGTCGCAGACCTAACTCCACATTGACGCTACCGATTGACCAGTCGAGTGCCGCGCGCATGTTGTCGTGCTCGTTCTCCAAACGGTCCAGCCACACTTCCTGATTCGGGCCCAGGAGCTCCTGCTCAATGCGCTCGGCTAACTTGAGGAAGAAGTTTGCATGCTGCCCACGTATGGCTGCCGCTTCTTCACTATTCGATAAACACTCCAACCCGTACTCCCGGATGGTTTCAAGCATGCGGAAGCGTGGCTCGCCTGGGTGCTCTTGCTGTTGCTGCAGACTCTTGTCCACCAGCGACGCCATGCCGTCTAAAAAGTCGATACCCAGATCGCCTCTGGCACTGCATACTTCCTCCGCCGCCTCCAGCGTGCAGCCATCGACAAAAACTGAGAGTCGCCGGAAAAGTTTTTTCTCCTCTTCGTCCAGTAGATCATAGCTCCAGTCTATTGCTCCTCGCATCGTCTGCTGCCGTTCAGGCAGATCTCGCGCTCCTCCTGTCAACAGTTTGAGCCGGTCTTCAAGACGGACCAGCATTGCTTGTGGCGGGAACAACTGAATTCGAGCGGCAGCCAACTCGATGGCCAAAGGAAGACCTTCCAGACGCAGGCAAATATGGACCACCGCGCTCGCGTTCTCATCAGTGAGCGCGAAGTTGGGCTTCACCGCGCGCACGCGTTTGAGAAATAACGCCACCGCCGAATACTGTTCCAGGACCTCGACCGGCGGCATAGATTTAGGGTCGGGCACGGTCAGTGGCGGCACCGGAAACTGGTGCTCGCCGCTGACATGGAGTACCGCCCGGCTCGTCACCACGACTTTCAGCCGGGACGCCGCCGCAAGCAATTCCACCACCAGCGGCGCCGAGGCGAGTGTCTGCTCGAAGTTATCAAGTAGCAGCAGCATTTGCTTGTCGCTCAAATAATCCTTGAGGCTTTCAACCAGAGGACGTTCGGCGGTTTCCTTGATACTTAGTGTCTTGGCAATAGCGGAGGCAACAAGGCTGGGGTCACTAATTGATGCGAGTGTGACAAGGAATACTCCATCTTCAAATTCGCCCAGCATGTCTGCGCCAACTTCCAGGCTAAGCCGCGTCTTGCCAGTGCCGCCGGGACCCGTTAGCGTGACCAGGCGCGCGTTGCCCTGCCGTAAGAGTCTCTCGACGGTTTTGGCTTCTGCCTCACGCCCAATAAGAGGAGTCAGTTGCGCCGGCAAATTGTTGGGATGGCCCTCTGCAATCTGCGCGGCTGTTGGACCAGCCAGAACAGTTGGAGTCTGTACATGGTAGTTTGCATCTGACCTGCCCTCGCTTTCCAATTTAGCTTGAAATTCCCACTCGCGCTTCAGGCCTTTCAGATCAACTAACAGGGCATCGACCGACTGATACCGGACGTCTCTCTCTTTGTGTAGAGCCTTCTTTACTATGCGTTGCAAATCGTCGGGCGCTGGCTGCACGTACTGAGCAAGCGGCGGCGGTTCCTTCTCGAGGATCGAGACAATCACATGGCTCATTGTCCTTCCCTCAAACGGCTTGTGTCCGGTCAACATTTCATAGAGCACAACCCCAAGGCTCCAAATGTCGGTAGTTGCATCTACCGCAATCCCACGGGCTTGCTCCGGAGACATATAAGCAACTGTGCCCATGATCATCCCGGGATTGGTATTAAGCAGTATTCTGGTTGCTCCTTCCGAATCCGCACCTCGTCCGTAATCCGGTCGTTCCGTGAGTTTAGCGATACCAAAGTCCAGAACTTTCACATAGCCGTCGCGTCGAATCATGATGTTCTCGGGCTTGATATCACGATGGACGATTCCCGCTGCATGCGCGGCCGACAATGCCGAGGCGATTTGAATTGTGATCTCAAGCGCTTCAGTCGGAGGTATCTGTCCTCGCGTCAGACGCTGCCTGAGTGTTTCGCCTTCGATGAACTCGGTCGCAATGAAGTGGGCGGAATCGGTTTGGCCAACCTCGTGGATGGTTAAGATGTTCGGGTGGTTCAAAGCCGACGCGGCCGAGGCCTCTTGCCGAAAGCGCCGCACTCGTTCTTCATCTTTGATGAAGGACGCGGATAACAGCTTCAAGGCAATCCTTCGTCCCAGTCGCGTATCCTGAGCCAGATAAACTTCCGCCATCCCTCCAGAACCGATCTGCGAAAGGATCCGGTAAGGTCCCATCGCGTCACCTGCGGCCAATTTCGCGCGAGCATCGTTAACCAGTGGCGCTCCGACTTGAGCTGCGGGAGACTCAAGAAAGCTTCCCGCCTGTTCATAAGAGACCAGCAGAGACTCTACCTGTCGTCGCAGCGACTCATCGCCGGCGCACGCTTCCTGAAGGAACGAGACCCGCTCGTCTGACTCGCGCTCGCGTGCGGATTGCAAGAGAGCTTGAATACGTTGGTAGCGTTCAGGATTCATTTCTTGGTTTAGCTGGCTTCAACTCTTTGGAGTGCGCTGACTTGTCAGCGCTTTGGTCTGCCGCGACTTGTCGCAGCCAGTATTCGCCAGAATTTAGTCAGCCGACTGCGATTTCGAGCTGGACGAAGACGAAAGCGCTGACAAGTCAGCGCCCTCCAAAGAGTTGGCGCTCTTGCAGCTCATTCATCAGTTCTTAGTTGATGATAGAGCCACGTTTTGGCCATGCTCCAATCACGTTTCACCTTGTCCACTGACAACTTCATCACCTCAGCCGTTTCTTCAATCGTCAGGCCGCCAAAGAATCTGAGCTCGACGATGCGACTTTGCTCAGGCGCGATCTCGGCCAGTTCTCGCAGCGCTTCATCGAGTGAAATAATTTCCGCAGCACGCTCCTCAGCGATGACCGCCGCTTCATCCAAAGAGACGTGCCAGGCATTTCCGCCGCGCTTGGCGAAGTGGCGCTTGCGCGCGTAGTCGACCAGGATTTGCCGCATGAGCTTCGCGGCAATGCCGAAGAAGTGGGCGCGATTGTGCCAGTCAATGTTCTTCTGACCTACCAAACGCAAGTAGGCCTCATCGACGAGCGCCGTGGTTTGCAGCGTGTGCCCGGCTCGCTCCCGGCTCATGTAGTGGTGCGCCAGTCGATGAAGCTCCGCCTCAACCAGCGGCATCAATTTGTCCAGGGCCGCCTGATCGCCGCTGCTCCAATCCGCGAGCAGTTGCGTTACTTCGTGCGGGGAAGGTTCCGCCATTCAAAACCCTGTCCAGCGTGGTGAACGGAGAGATTCGAGCCCGTGTTTTCCAGGCCATCTTAATATATGGCCGCCCGCTTTCGCCCCCGCCTGGCGCACGGCAGCAACGTAGGCTCCTGACGCTCAGAACTCGCTCATAATTAATCAATAACTCATTAAGGACTTTTTGTCGGCTTTCGCTTATCTTTCCTCCGTCAGCCGCGACACTAAGCTGAAATGTTTCATACGAAGAAGACGGAGCGCGCCGATTTTAGTACCGTGGCAGGTGTTGAGCAACAAGACGTGCAGAGGGGCAAGCCTTTACTGTGCGCCCGGCTTGATATAGAGAAGGGTTGGCTTTATCCATCATCCATTCGGAGTGACCCTATGAAAATTATCCTTACTGCCGCCTTGCTAACTTGCTTAGCCGCGGTCGCCTACGGGCAAAAATCAGCCAGGAATGATGCTGAGTTTAAGGCGCTTTCAGACCGCTACTTCGCGGCCTGGAGTTCGCTCAACCCGGATAACGCCGCGCCCCTGTACGCGAAGGATGCCGACCTAATCTTTTATGACATCGTGCCTCTGAAGTACACGGGCTGGGCCGAGTACGACAAGGGCGTGCGCGGCGTGCTGGGCGGTTTCGAGAGTCTCAAATTGACGCCGAACGGTGACCTGAAGGCGACTCGCCGCGGCAACGTCGCCTGGACCACGGTCACGTTCCACCTGTCAGCTAAGTTGAAGAGCGGGGGCCAAATGGAAACCGACGGTCGTCACACGGCCATCAGGGAGAGACGTGGCGGCAAGTGGCTAATCGTCCATGAACATTTCTCCGCGCCTCTGCCAGGCTAAAATACTGAGGTTGTCAGGTGGAAAGCTCAGGAAGCCAAACCTAAGCGGCTTAACAACCCCGTGAAGCGAGGATCCGATCGCAGGCTGTCCAACATCGGCTCTACATTAAGAGAGACCAGCCAACTGGAGCGCTCTTCAAACGCCCTGTCGAGCCACTCGAAAGCAAGATCATTCTGGCCCAGCCCTGCATAAATCAACGCGACATTAAAAGCAGGAACGTATTGTCGCTCAGATTGCTCCTTCAGTCTGTCAATGATCTTGATTGCCTCTGCGCGGTTGCCGGACAGCGCCTGTGCGTGGCCGAGCAGGGCGCTCAGAACTGTGCCTCCGCCCGAAATCCTGAGCGCCTCCTGGTATTCGGCGATGGCTTCTTCGTACTGCCCCTGGCGCTCGTAAGCAAGCCCGAGGTAGATGTGCGTCCGCGCGAAATTCGGATCCAGATCGAGCGCCTTCCGATATTGCTCGATGCTTTGATCCAGCTGTCCCGCGTAGTACAGGATCGTCCCGACGTTTTTACTGATGATAAGCGAGAGTGGATCAATCTCCTGCGCCCTTGCTTCCTCCGCGATAGCTTCCGCGTGCCGCCCCATAGCTGCCAGATAGAGGGCGTACCAGTGATGAGCGAATGGATAATTTGGATCAAGCCTGATTGCTTGTTTGAACTCTTGCTCGGCGCTCGGCCAGTCCCAATCGTAGAAGGCTCGGACGTGAGCCAGCGTGGTTTGAGCTTCGGCGAGCGTGTCGTCTATTTCCAGTGCCCTCTGCGCCGCCGCCCTGGCCCGCGGCATCGCCTCTCTCGGTGGTAGGAGGCCGTACTCGGCAATACCGGGCAGCGCGTAGGAGTCGGCCAAACCGGCGTAGGCAGGGGCGTAAGCCGGGTCTATCTCGACTGCCTGCTGAAAATACTGTGTGCTCTTCTTCAGCCCCTCCTCGGTTCTTTTGTTCCAGTAGTAACGCCCCTTCAGATAAGCCTGATAGGCCTCCGGGCTCTCCGTGTGACGTTTGCCCAGGCGCCTGCGCTGCTCGCTGGTCAAACGCACACGCAGCTTCTCGAAGATCTCGTGGGCGATCTCTTCCTGCACGTCGAAGATATCCGCCATCTGACACTGGTAGAGCTCGCCCCAGAGTTGCGCCCCGTCGGCCACGTCGACCAGTTCCGCGCGGATGCTCAGGCGTTGACCTAACTGCACAACTCTCCCCAGCAGCACCGCGCGGACACCCAACTCCTGCCCCACTTCTTGCGGATCAAACTCACGGCCCTTATAGCGGAAGACCGTGCTCCTCGCCATCACCCGCAGTCGTGAGAGCTGGGAGAGATTGTTGATAATGCTCTCGGTGATCCCGTCAGATAGATACTCCGCATCCGCATCCGCGCTGGCGTTGATGAATGGCAAAACCGCCAGGGAATCAATCGCCTTAATTTTTCTCTTCCGCGTCGAACGCGGTGTCGCAAGCTTTGGGCTTGAAGACTCTGCCGGCTTGCTATTCACAAGAACCATCTCACCGCTACTTCGACCAATCATCTCGGTGCTCGACTGACCAGACCCTCTCAGCTTCGCCTGGAATTCCATCTCCTGCTTCAGGTGGCGGAGATCAATCAGCATCTCTGAAACTCTCTGGTAGCGCTGCTCTCTATCTTTCGCCAGCGCTTTGATCACGACTCGCTCAAGCTCACCGCCTGGCGCGCCCGGGTGCTGCGTAAGTGGCGCGGGCTCTTTGTCCAGGATCGAAACGATCATGTGACTCATCGTCGCCCCTGCGAAAGGCACCCGGTTCTCGACCATTTCATAGAGCACAACGCCGAGACTCCAGATGTCTGTCCTGGCGTCTACGGTAAGACCCCGGCTTTGTTCTGGTGACATGTAACTGACCGTGCCCATTATTATCCCGGGACTGGTGTTCAGCAGTATTTTCGTAGCTGCCTCCGGATCCGTATCTTCTCCCTCATTAGTCTTCTCAGTAAGTTTAGCGATACCGAAGTCGAGCACCTTGATGTAGCCGTCCTGCCGCACCATGATGTTCTCGGGCTTGATATCGCGATGGACGATTCCCGCCGCATGCGCGGCCGATAACGCCGAGGCGATCTGAATAGTGATGTCAAGCGCTTCAATCAGAGGTATCGGTGCCCGCGTCAGGCGCTGCCTCAGTGTTTCGCCCTCGATGAATTCGGTCGCTATGAAGTGTGCGGACTCGGTCTGGCCGACTTCGTGGATGGTCAAAATGTTCGGGTGATTCAAAGCCGAAGCGGCAGAGGCCTCCTGGCGGAAACGACGCACGCGATCATCATTGTTGGTGAAGGATGCCGACAGGAGCTTCAATGCGATCTTACGTCCGAGACGTCTGTCCTGAGCCAGATAAACTTCTCCCATCCCTCCGGAACCGATCTGCGAGAGAATTCTGTATGGCCCCATCGCATCACCTGGCGCCAGTTTCGCGCGAGCATCGTTAACCAGTGGCGCTCCAACTTGAGCTGCGGGAGACTCGAGAAAACTGCCCGCCTGTTCATAAGAGAGCAGAAGAGACTCTACCTGCCGTCGCAGCGACTCATCGCCGGCGCACGCTTCGTTTAGAAATGAGCCGCGCTCAACTGAGTCGCGCTCGAGTGCAGACTGCAAGAGAGCTTGAATGCGTTGGTAGCGTTCGGGATTCATTGTCTGGTTTAGCTGGCTCCAACTCTTTGGAGTGCGCTGACTTGTCAGCGCTTTGCTCTGCCGCGACTTGTCGCGGTCAGTATTCGCCAGGATTTAGTCAGCCGACTGCGACGTCGGGGTGGACGAAGTCGAAAGCGCTGACAAGTCAGCGCACTCCAAAGGGTTGCTCGAACTCGCATACGTGTGCCGCTGCTCGCCCATAACCTGACGCTCACAACTCGCTAATAACTAATCAATAACTCGTTAAGGACTTCCTGCCGGCCAGGCATCTATCTTCTCCGCCAGCCGCAACGCTGACCCCATTAACCGGAGGACATTTCGGCCTGCTGATTCTAGTTCCGGGGCATGCGTTGCGCAATAAAGAGATGGAGAGAATCGACATGAAAAGACGCATGACTGGTGGAAGCGGGGACGAAAAGCGTCAGGTGGTCGTCATCAACAGGCCGTTCGTCTCTCCCCAACAGCGATGCGACAGGTGTACCGAGCCGAGCGGCATGATCACACCTGATGAAGCGGCGGCCCTATGCGAAGTCAGCACGCGCACCGTTTATCGCTGGCTTGAAACGGGTGCGATTCACTTTTCCGAAGCGGTTGGGGAAGGACTTCTGATCTGCCTGAGTTCACTGGCCGCAACAAATATTTCACTGAGCGTCCGCCATTCTAAGTCGAATTCGCGCATGTAGAGGTGAGCGGGATTAATTCTAATGCCAGCTAGAACGAGATACTCGATTACTTGAGACGATAGGAGGAGATTATGAAACGGTTGTTCCAGTTCGTTACCGCGTGTGTGCTTTTGTTAACCGCTAGCTTCGCTCCGGTTTTTGCCGATCAAAATCAGAACTGCAAGCCGGTAGTCGGTCATTTCGAGGCCAATGTGGTGCCGCCTGGCCAGGGCCATTGCCCATCAGACCCCAACGCCTTTTGCACCGCCGGGCGAGTCTGGGGCGGCATTCAGGGCAACTACCAGTTCGTCATGACGGGCGCAATTCCGTCTGCGACGATCGGCGGCGTCCCGACGATTCTTTTCTTTACGGGGAAGAGCACGATCTTCTTGAAAACCGGCGACCAGTTGCTGGGCACCGATACCGGCAGCATTGATCTGCCACCCGGCCTGGGCGGATTCGCGTCGCTGATTACGTTCGACGGAGGTACTGGCAAAATGAGCGGCGCCACGGGGCAGATCAGACTGCGCGGCGAGTTCGATGCAGCGGAAGCCACCACCAGCGGCGACTACATCGGCACGTTATGCACTCCATAACGGTGTGCACCGTCTACGGTTGGCGGGCCGGTTCCACTTTGCGAGACACTGACCGGCCCGTCCTTTCAGTTTGTTTTCGCGGTCACAAAAAAGACCGTGACAAATATTTCACTGAGCGTCCGCCAATCTGAGTCGAATTCGCGCATATAGAGATGAGTGCGATTGACGCTGCTCCATCTGTCTCAAATCGCTCGAGACATCTACTAGAGGAGAAATTCGATGTTTACACGCCAAAGACTTTGCGCTTCCGGCTTTCTGATTCTTTGCATGCTCAGCACTGTGCTCGCTCAAACTCAGCAGCAGAGCATTGTCGCGCAGAAGGCCGGCCAGACAGGTGCTACTGTGACCGCCTCGGCCACGGCGGAGCGCGTGCGTTTCACTGCCCCGAGCAATGTGATGCGCATGCAGCTACAGATAATTTCTGAGAGCGGACAGATCCTTTTTGACGTCAGCAGCAAAGGCAACGTGCTTGATTGGTCACTCGAGGACGGCAGCGGCCAACGCTTGCAAGGTTCATACCTCACGGTGGTAACAGTGAAGAGTTTATCCGGAAGATTGAGTGAAAGAATTGGCACAGTTTCGGTCGGGGAGAAGCACGTTGAACTAAAGGCGGTGGAGGCGACAG
>DASXRU010000232.1:0-18037 GCA_036506395.1 Pyrinomonadaceae bacterium
CGCTAATCGGTGGGTGGATTGGAGCTGAGCTGGGCACCCGGAAATTGCCGATTCCGCGAATCAGACAATGGCTGGCTGTGGTGTTGATTCTTGCGGGGCTGAAATTGATTTTTACTTGAAGGATTACTTACCCTGGCCGCAGATCAGTTCCGCCGCCAGTAACGGAATAGTTAGTTCGTGATGCCCCGTGATGCTGTAGCCGCGACCGGCGCCGTCAGCCGTGGGGCGACGCACCACGTTGGTGAGCGGGCGATACGATTGAATGAAATCGAGATTGGCAGTGGTGATGTCCTTGAGTGAATGGCCCAGATTGCGAACCAGAGTTACGCACTTCAAGAACACTTCCGGCAGAATCACAGCCGAGCCCACATTCAAATAAACTCCACCACCGTCCATCCTTCGCACCAGCTCAGCCAGTAGACGGAAGTCCGTATGAGTTGTCGCGCCCAGCGCAGCGCCATCCGCGGCGGGATGAAAATGCGCAATGTCGGCCCCAATAGTCACGTGGGCAGTGAACGGCACGCGTGCTTTGTAGGCAGCGCAAAGCAACGAGTAATCTTCGTGTTTGGGTTTTTGGGTTAAAAGCGCTCGGCCGGTCGCTTCACCCAGACCAAGTCCATCACGGGCGCCGTCGCGCGCGGCTTCGTTCAGAAGTTTCCCCGTCTCCTCGGCGCCGCCGAAGATACCTTCGCCGAGCGTGGCGTCAACGTCTTCCGAAGTCGAGCCGACCATCGCAATCTCTGAATCGTGGACCAGCACCGAGCCGTTGGCCGCGATGGCGCTGACAAATCCGCGCCGCATCAGATCGATGATCAGGGGCGCAAGCCCCGTCTTAACAACATGTCCGCCAATGCCCAAGATAACTGGCTTGCCCAACTCGCGCGCGCGCCGGATTTGACCTGCGAGTTCGCGCAGATTCTGCACCGCCAGGATGTTTGGAAGTCTTTCGAGGAACTCGCGCAACGAAGAGTCTTCGGTGATGGGCCGGGCAAACTCTTCGAGCTTCACTTTGCTGGGCCGCGAGGCGAGCGGATAAGTTTTGACTTTATCCAGCCTCAGTGGAACTAGATCGTTGTCGTAGATGGAAGGCAATGTATCCCCGGCTCACAAGTATTCCAAGTCTGCGAGATCCTGAAGTCTCCCACACGCGACTTTGTTCCGCTTGAGCATTTCCTTTGAGATAAAAGGAACAACCAAGCCGTCTAATTCACCTTGCTCACGCGAGGCCCACGCCTCATCAAAACTCACTCCTGAAAGAGACGTCATGACATCAACTCGATTGGGAGAAACTCCAAGTTGGATGACCTGATCATCCTGAGTAAAGTCTTCATTCGTTAACTTCAGATCCCGAAAGCCAAACTGCTCGACGGCCTGCAGCATGCGTTGCGCGTTTTCTTCAGAGCGATCGATAAAGAGATCGATATCGGCTGTGTAGCGGAAATAGCCGTGGTAAGCGACCGCAAAGGCACCGACTATGACAAAGCGCACGTCAAGAGCGTTTAATAACTCGATAAACTCTCTTAAATCCTTCTGTAAGCTCATTAGAGTAAGGGCGATACTGATCTCTCAACATCAGCAAGAGCGCAATTCTTTGGTTGGGAGATAGAGAACGGTAGTATTTCTTATCGGCTTCCTCGGCCTCCGCAAATGATCTGAACACTTCGATAGTCTTTTCCATGGGCGGTTATCCAGCAAGGCAAGCAGAAAGTAATCAATGATGATAAGAACTTATCACCATGGTCTTTTGGTTATTCTATCCTTTCCTCATTGAACCTCCGATTCCAGAGGCTTTGCTTTTAGGTAATTATATCACGGCGATCCTCTTAGCACTGCGACGCGATGTGCCGTGTCTGATCCTCACTTGCTAACCTGCATTGACAGGCTTAGATATGAGCGTCTAGAGTTCACGGCCATGCACCAGACAGTCTATCGATGGCGAGGTGTTCTAATGGCGATAAGCATGTTCATGATCTTCGCTGTGACCCCAACCCCGGGCCTGGCCCAGGAGAATCAGGTGCCTTCGGGTGGCAGGCTGCCCGAAGAGAAACCCGTCAACAGAAAAGTCACAGCGAAATCTTCAAGGACCGGCGCCAAATCGAGGGGCGCCATTCAATCTTCCACGAAATCGTCAGGGCCCGTTGCCAGGACGCCCATGGGTCCAACGGACAGCATCGCAGGAAAGTGGTGGACCTCAAGCAATGACTTCGGAACTTCCCAGGTCTTTTTCGAGCTGAACGGAACATCTGTTTCCGGCTCAATCATGTACGCGGACGGTCGCACTGGTGACCTCAGCGGGAGTCTGGTTGGCAGGAAACTTAATTTCAGTTGGTCCAACTCTTCCGGCGACCAGGGCACGGGATCGCTGGAGCAAAGCTGGAACAATTTCCTGGGTGGAAGCTTCCGCAATCAAAAAGGCGCGTCCGGCTCGTGGACGCTAAGCCGCGTCAACGGTAACTGGTGCTTCGAAGGGTCGCGTAACATCGTTCGGCAGGTAACTCATAATGAGCGAGGCCAAGTCTTCTTTCTTAGCGAAGATAGTGGGCGGGAGGTAGGGCATCTGCAGGGACCCTTGATTTTCCTACATGGGCAGTCTGGAAATATTAAGGGGACGATGGATTACCAGGCGAATCGCGTGGACTTCGCTACCGGCGCATTCTGGACGTGGTGTGGACCGCGTGTGCCTCAGAGATAAGTGCTTTTCAATGGAAAGAAGGCCCGCCCGCTACCGCAGGCGGTTCTGACAAGAAGGCCCGCCCGCTAATCGCAGGCGGTTCTGACAAGTAGGTGTGACAATGCCGCTGGAAGGGGACCTGCGGCGACAAGCTTCTTGCGCACCGGGTCGATTGTCAGATTCAAACCTTCGAGGGTCCTCGCTCCGAGCAGAAGCAAATCCTCTTTCTCGCCAAACACGACCTCATCTATCGTAAAGCTTGCGCCAACTCTGATAATTCCGAAACCAACGCTGCGAGTAATCTGCTGGCCATTCGCCATTACAAACGTCAGGTCCTTTTTCTCTCTTTTGATCCCGATTTTCTCGAGCGTGGGAGTGAGAAGCCATGTGTATGGGCTCCCAGTGTCCACCAATAGTTTTTGAACCACTGCCGACCGGTTTCGGTCGACAGAATTCTCGATCTTACAACGTGTATAGATTGAGCCCATTTTGATCCCAGGTATATCATGCGATCTTCTTTGGCCGCCCGCCGGTCACTGCTCCATTTTCATCCTGCGGTATGCTCGAGACCTTGCTACCATTTTGCTTTGAGCCATTCCCATTTCGGCGGCCATTTCCGTTGAGCAGGGGCCGCAGCACCTGGCCCGTATGTGAACGCCGCGAGCGAGCGACTTCCTCCGGTGTGCCGCAGGCGACAACCCGCCCCCCGTGCGTGCCACCTTCCGGACCGAGATCGATGATGTAGTCCGCGCTTTTTATCACATCGAGATTGTGCTCGATGATTATCACGGTGTTCCCAAGTGACACCAGACGCTGGAGCACGTCCAGGAGTTTGTGCACGTCGGCAAAGTGAAGCCCGGTGGTAGGCTCGTCAAGAATATAGATGGTGCGGCCAGTCGCTCGCTTGGAAAGCTCTTTGGCCAGCTTGATGCGTTGCGCTTCGCCGCCGGAAAGTGTCGTGGCAGATTGGCCCAGTTTGATATAGCCAAGGCCTACATCCAGAAGCGTCTGGATCTTCTGTTTGATTTGCGGGATGTTCTCCAGCAAAGGCAGCGCTTCTTCGACAGTCGTATCGAGCAGCTCCGCGATTGATTTGCCTTTGTATCTAACCGACAGTGTTTCGCGGTTGTAGCGCGCGCCGCGACAGACATCGCACAGCACATAGACGTCCGGCAGGAAATTCATCTCAATACGCTTCATGCCGTCGCCTTCACAGCCTTCGCAGCGCCCGCCCTTGACGTTAAAAGAAAAGCGGCCCGGCTTATAACCTCGCTCGCGGGACTCCGGCAGCATCGCGTAGAGCTCGCGCAGAGGCGTAAACAAACCGGTATAGGTCGCCGGATTAGATCGAGGCGTGCGGCCGATAGGCGACTGGTCGATCTCAATCACTTTGTCCACATGCTCGAGACCTTCGATGGCGGAATAAGCGCCGGGCTCAGCCAGTGAAGAATATAGATGCCGCGCCAGCGCCGGGTAAAGGATGTCGTCCACCAGCGTTGACTTGCCGGAGCCGGAGACTCCGGTGACGACGGTGAACAATCCAAGCGGGAACGTGACGTCAATCTCGCGCAGGTTATTGTGCCGCGCGCCGCGGATAGTAATCGCTTTGCCATTAGGCAAACGTCTCTCCATGGGCACAGCGATGCGCCGCGCACCGCAGATGTAAAGTCCGGTGATGGAGTTGGGATTACACGACACATCTTCGGGCGAACCCCATGCGACCATCTCGCCGCCGTGGGCGCCGGCGCCCGGCCCAAGATCGACCACGTAGTCCGCGCGGCGAATGGTTTCTTCATCGTGCTCGACTACGAGCACGGTGTTGCCCAGATCGCGCAGCGTGCAGAGCGTCTCCAAGAGTCTTTTGTTGTCCCGCGGATGAAGTCCGATCGACGGTTCGTCCAACACGTAAAGGACACCGCGAAGCTGCGAACCAATCTGGGTAGCCAGGCGAATGCGCTGGCCTTCGCCACCGGAAAGCGTGGCCGAAGAGCGATCCAGAGTTAAGTAGCCGAGGCCAACAGTTTCGAGAAAATGCATGCGGTGCCGAATCTCGCGCAGCACCAGTCCGGCAATCTGTTCTTCGCGCTTCTGTAGCTTGATGCGATCGAAAACGGTCATCGCTTCATCGACCGGCATACTGGTGTAATCGGCGATGCCGTGCCCACCGACGCGAACCGCGAGCGAATCCGGACGCAAGCGGCGGCCTTTACAATCACGGCAGACAGTTGGCGAAACCATCTCCTCAATTGCCAGCCGCACCTTCTCGGACGGCGCATCATTCAGACGCTCGCGCAGCCAATGCAGCGCGCCCTTCCATGGACCCTTGTACGAATAAGCACCCTGACGGAAAAGAAGCTGCCCGGTCAGTCCGTGAAGGAATGTTTCGCGAATCTCCTTCGCCAGCTCAGCAAAAGGTTTTCCCCGATCATCGTGGAGATGATTTATTACTGCCAGCAGCGCGCTGCGCAGATAAGCCGAGCCCTGCCGATCAGCCGGCCCCATGAAAGCCAATTTCTCCGCCGGCTCATGAGAATCAGGAAGAAGCTTTGCGGGATCGATCTCCATCACCGTGCCGAGCCCGTGACAACGTTTGCACGCCCCGTAAGCCGAGTTGAACGAGAACGAACGCGGCTCGAGCGGTGGCACGCTGATGCCGCAAATGACGCAGGCCATTTTCTCCGAATAGAGCATCTCCTCGCCGTCGATTACGGAGACGAGCACTGCGCCGCCGCTCAGCTTCAACGCGATACGGACCGACTCAGACAGGCGTTCGTTTACGCCGGGCTTAATCAGGAGGCGATCGATTACCGCTTCGATGGTGTGATTGCGTCGCTTGTCGAGCTTGATCTCTTCGTCCAGCGAAAGCAGCTCGCCGTCAACTCTGGCGCGGAGAAACCCATCGTGCGCCAGTTTTTCCAGTTCTTTTTTGAATTCGCCTTTGCGGCCGCGGACGATCGGCGCCATGATCATTACGCGCTCGCCCTCCGGCAGCGCCAGCACGTTCAGCACGATTTGTTCGACGCTTTGACGCGTAATCGGCGCGTCGCAGACAGGGCAGTGTGGCTGGCCAATGGACGAGAACAGCAGGCGCAGATAGTCGTAGATCTCGGTCACTGTGCCAACGGTCGATCGCGGGCTGCGTGACACAGTCTTTTGCTCAATGGAAATTGCCGGAGAGAGACCGTCAACGGAATCGACGTCCGGCTTTTCCAGTTGATCGAGAAACTGGCGGGCGTAGGCGGAAAGGGATTCGACGTAACGGCGCTGTCCCTCGGCGTAAATGGTGTCAAAGGCCAGCGACGATTTGCCGGAGCCGGAAAGGCCGGTTATGACCGTCAATTTGTCGCGGGGAATCTCGACATTGATATTCTTCAGGTTGTGCTGGCGGGCGCCTCGGACGGTGATGCGGTCGATGGCCATAATGCTTGAAAAGAAAGTGCGCGCCCCATAGACAAGAATTCACGGCTGCGCAGAAATGATGATTCTAGCCGAGTACTACACCGGCGGCAAGTTGTCAGCGGGTAGCGTCTGGATTCGAAACCAGGCGTTTAGAGTACCGACTTCAGTCGGGTTTTTCACCGCCACAAAAGCCCGACTAAAGGCGGTACTCTAAACACCGGATGACCCAAGAGGCGACCGGCGGTGGCTAGTTAGTCTTTCTTGACACTCGCGTTGGGCGAGCCCTAGACTGCGACCACGTTAGCTCCGGTGTTGTATCGTCTGAATGAAGCGAAAACGATAAGGCGTTCAATCTCGTGAATCTTCCAAACGCACTAACACTCTCGCGCATATTCATTGTGCCGCTGCTGGTCGTGGTGCTGCTGACGCCGTTTTCCGAAAACTGGCTCGGAGTGCCGCGCTACCTTTTCGGCGTGGCGATTTTTCTGGCGGCGGCGTTAACCGACTACCTGGACGGGCGGATTGCGCGCAGCCGCAACCAGGTTTCGCGCTTGGGGCAGATGCTCGATCCGATCGCCGACAAGTTACTTATCTCCGCGGCTTTGATTTCACTGGTGGAGAATCATCTGGCGCCAGCCTGGGCAGTGGTGATTATCGTGGGACGCGAGTTTGCGGTAACGGGTTTGCGCTCGATAGCGGCGAGCGATGGGGTCGTAATCGGCGCTTCCAACATCGGCAAGTTCAAAATGTGGACCCAGGTGATCACAGTGGCGCTGTTGATTCTTTCTCTTTCCAGTCCCCTGGGAGGGCCGCCGCCATCAAACTTTGGCCGGCCTTTTCCCGCTATTAAGTTTTGGACCGTGCCGGAGTTGCGCACCGCATGGAGTCATTTGCTCGGCCCGGGTCACACCACGTGGACTGACTGGCAGGTGTTGCTGTACACGGCCGGCCGGGCAATGCTCTGGGTCGTCGTCATTTCTGCCATTGTTTCCATGTACGGTTACTTCCGTGCCTTCTTTCAGGGCTTCGTAATCAGCAAAGCGCCTACGACCAAAGCAAGAGGTGATGCAAAGACCGCATCGGTCGTAGCTGGTCAGAAATGATTTTGCGGCCACCGTTGGCTGCGCGCTGGATCGACACAGCAGTGGCGAAAAGGAAAAGGCTCTTCAGTTTTCTGAAGAGCCTTTTCCTTTTTTGCTCGCTACTCCTTCAATTAGGGCGTGGGGCTGGGCTGTGACTGTGGCGGAGGCGCAGACCCATCGTTACGTTTCATTTGTGGTGGCGGGACCGTTTGCTTGTCCGCAGGCTTTTGCTCACCACCTTCCGGCGTAGTAGTCGTGTCATCCGGCGTTGGCTGGCGCCGCTTCAGGGTTGGACGGCCCGGCGTTCCATTCTCGCCGCCTTCAATAGTACCGGCAGCCGAAGCCCTGGCATTGGACAACCGTAGCAGTCGACCCTTAACTCTCTGGAATTCAGAAGTGCTGATTACATACTCTTCGCGTTCAGGAAAGCGCGCCGCCAGTTGAATTGCTGCCGCACGACGTTCCGGTGGGGCCGGATGGCTGGCGAAAAGTTTTGAGACGAAGCCTGGCTTCTTCTTGTTTTTGGCCTCCAGCTTTTCGAACATGGTGGCCATGGCGTTCGGGTCATAGCCGGCCGCCCACATATACTGGACTCCGAGTCGATCTGCTTCTTCTTCGGCCCCGCGGCTGAATTTCATAAACCCGAGCAGAGCGCCGAAATTACCGCCCTGGTAAATCGCCTGGCCGATGCCGCCGCCCAGAACGATCGCCGGAATCAAAATGGCGTATTGCGCGATCGTGGCCTTGGTCTGCATTTCAGAGGCGTGACGAGCAGCAACGTGTCCTATCTCGTGGGCCATTACGCCGGCCAGCTCAGCCTCATTATCGGCAGCCAGCACGAGCCCCTTGTTTACGTAGAAGAAGCCGCCCGGTAGTGCGAAAGCGTTGACTTCGTCCGAATCGATGACCTTGATGGTGAAAGGAACCTTCGCGTCGGAGTGAAGCACGATATTCTGGCCGACCCGGTTTACATATTCGGTAATGATCGGGTCATCGATGAACTTTACAGCCTTGTCTATTTCGGCGGCTTGCTCGCGTCCCCATTTCACTTCTTTTTCGGTTGAACCACTCATTCGCGCGATGAGACCCTTGTTGATATTTCGCTTCCCGATCATTGTTGGGTCTTCGTCCGTGGAGAGCGGCTTATGATTGACTGCCGGAGTGGTTGGCTCAGCTGTAGCCGGCTTCTTGGAGTCGGTGGCAGGTGTCGTTTGCTGCTGAGTTTGCGGTGTCTGTTGTTGCGGCTGCTGCTGTTGCTGGCCAAAGCTGGTGGCCACGGCGGTGGTCCAGAGACTGGCAGCCAGTGCCAAAGCAATCATTAGGCGGGAGAAGCGGTTATTCATTTCAAACCTCCAAATATAAGAACAGAGGCCGTAAGACAAAAGACGCGGGTTGGAATTCTGTCTCCGCGGACTGTCGCGTGCCGGGTTCGGTACGTAACGATGATTAATTTTTCAAGTAGGGGCTTGCGCCTGGGGAACCGGACCCTTACCTTCGCTCCAGAACTTTCGGCGCCCACCTATGATGCGTGGGCTTAGGCGGAAGGTTGCGCCTGCGTGGACCTGCCCGCGCACAATCGCGTACCCCTCGAAGTTCCAATCTGCTTTTCCGGGAAGACCGCCAGCGTCATCATTATAGGCGCACTCCACTCAAAAGCCCACCAGATTGCGGGTTTCTTTGACCCGTGTTACAGTCCCTGCCCACGATCAAGCCGCTTACCGTCCTTCGCTCGATAGATGCGCAATCGCAAAAAAAAGTCTACAAAACTGGTCCCCAGTCGACGAACAAAACGGCAAAAGCCCACCATCTCAATCATCGGCGCCGGGAGATTGGGGACGGCACTCGGACGAGCGCTGTCGGCGATCGGCTTGAGCGTGGAAGCCGTGGCCGCAAACCATGGCGCGAGCGCGCGCCGGGCGGCGAAAGTGATTGGGTCCAGTCCCAGGCCATTGGCGGCATCGCAGCTTAATGAGCTTCCAGACAGCAAAATAATTCTAATCACTACTCCGGACGATGTTATCGGCGAGGTGGCCGCAGAGCTGGGCCGTTTGGCGAAAGTTTCGGGCAAAGGTTCGACGGTCAGGGCGCGTGGCCGAATTGTTCTCCATGCAAGCGGCGCTTTGTCTTCTGAAGTACTGGCGCCGTTGCGAGAGGCCGGTTTTGCAGTGGGCTCGATGCACCCGCTGGTATCCATCAGCGATCGTGCTTCAGAGGCTGCCACTTTTCGCAACGCGTTCTTTTGCCTGGAGGGCGACCGCGGGGCAGTCAGCGCGGCGCGTTCGATTGTGCGCCAGCTAGGTGGGCAAAGTTTCTTACTAAGTTCCAGTAATAAGCCGCTATATCACGCGGCAGCAGTGCTGGCTTCAGGCCACATGGTTGCGCTTTTTGATATCGCCAACGAGATGCTGGTTCAGTGCGGGCTGTCCCGGCGTCGGGCCCGCGCTATCCTGATTCCCCTGCTGCGGAGCACTGTGGCGAATCTATCGGCTCGCTCGCCGGCGCGCGCCCTCACTGGAACCTTCGCCCGCGGTGAAGCAGCCACGGCGCGCCGGCATCTGGCCGCGATCAGGCGGCACCATCTGGATGACGCGCGGGCCGCCTATTTGCTTCTCGGAAAACGGTCGCTTCGACTCGCCAAACAAAGCGGCGTGGATCCAAAAGCCCTGAATGAGATTGCGCGCGAGATTGGTTTAGCTTCAGATTGAAACTCGCCGCGCGGCCATCTAGAATCGCCGCTGAAAGGACCGTTAGAGATCAGCATTGCGGCTCTGCCGCCGCACAGTGCGGAAAGGCTCCGCCTTTCCGTCACGAGCTAACTGATATCTGAGGCTACGCCTCAAGCGGAGGCGCAGCCTCAACCGAGAAGAGAGATCTGCGGAAAGCCATAGGCTTTCCGCACTGTGCGGCGGCACAGCCGCAGGGGCTAACCCGCGGCTCTGTTCCCACTCATTCTCGGTGTACTATTAGGCTGCTACAGCCTGCGAAAAACCCTCCAGCGAGGTGCTACAAACTTTGATTGAAACTGCTGAAGTGACTGAACCAAACGAAGCGACCGAACAGAAGCCGCACAAATGGGTCTATCTGTTTGAAGAAGGTAGCGGTGACAACAAAGAGCTGTTCGGCGGCAAGGGCTCCGGTCTCTGCGAGATGACGCAAGCCGGATTGCCGGTGCCTCCCGGCCTGATTGTGACCACTGAAGCCTGCAATGCTTTTTACGCCAATTACAAACAATTCCCTGAAGGCATGTGGGAGCAGGTAACCGACGCGCTGCACCAGGTCGAGAAGAAAGTGGGCAAACGCTTCGGCGATGCGGACAACCCATTGCTGGTATCGGTGCGATCGGGCGCCGCGTTTTCGATGCCCGGAATGATGGACACGGTCCTGAACCTCGGCCTTAACGAAGAGACGGTGCAGGGTCTGGCAGCGCAAACCGGCGATCTGCGTTTCGCGCTGGACGCTTACCGGCGCTTCGCTTCGCTATTCGGCGAGATCGTCATCGGAGTGGCGCATGAGAAATTCGAAAGGGTAATGGATCGCTTCAAGGCGCAAACCACCGGCGGTCTCGACACGGATCTGAAACCTGAGGAGCTACGCGGCATCATCGCTGCTGAAAAACAAATTATTCTCGCCGAGCAGCACGCCATTCCCGACGACCCTTACGAACAACTTCGCGTGGCCATCGCGGCCGTATTCAATTCGTGGATGGGCCGGCGCGCGGTCGACTATCGTCGCATCAATCGGATTCCTGATGATTTAGGCACCGCCGTCAACGTGCAGGCGATGGTCTTTGGCAACATGGGCAAGACCAGCGGCACCGGCGTCGCCTTCACCCGCAATCCATCCACAGGCAAGAAAGAGCTGTACGGCGAATACCTTTTGAACGCGCAGGGTGAAGACGTGGTTGCCGGCACCCGCACCCCGAATCCGATCAGCCAGCTAGCCAGGGAGCTGCCCAAGGTTTACGAACAGTTCTCGGCGATTACGCAACTGCTGGAGAAACATTATCGCGACATGCAGGACTGCGAGTTCACGATCGAGCGCGGCAAACTCTGGATGTTGCAGACACGCACCGGCAAGCGCACCGGCGCGGCCGCAGTGCGCATCGCCGTGGACATGGCGAGCGAGAAGCTGATTGATCGAGCAACCGCAGTTCAGCGCGTGACGCCCGAACAACTCGATCAGTTGCTGCACCCGACTGTGGATCCAAAGACCGAGGCGCGCGTGCTGGCGACAGGATTGCCGGCCAGCCCGGGCGCAGCGCACGGCAAAGTCGTGTTCAGCCCCGACGAAGCGGAAGAGATGGCCCGCGAAGGAGCCCAGGTCGTGCTGGTGCGACAGGAAACCAGCCCCGACGATTTTCACGGCATGGTTGCGGCGCAAGCGATCGTGACCGCACGCGGAGGCATGACCAGTCACGCCGCGGTCGTCGCGCGCGGCATGGGCAAGACGTGCGTCTGTGGCGCTTCGGCTTTGTCGATCGATTACAGCCAGCAGCAGTTCAGTGTGAACGGCGAAGTCATCACCAAGGGCGAATGGATCACGGTGGATGGTTCAACCGGCCGGGTGTTTCTGGGTAAAGTGCCGACGGTGCAACCTTCGCTCGGTCCGGATTTTTACGAACTGATGAAGTGGGCCGACGGCTTTCGTCGTCTGAAGGTGCGCGCGAACGCTGACACGCCGCATGACGCGCGTGTGGCTCGCTCGATGGGCGCTGCAGGTATCGGGCTGTGTCGCACGGAGCACATGTTCTTCGGCGACAAAAGATTGGCGTGTATGCGCGAAATGATTCTCGCCGACGGCACGGGCGCGCGCGAAAAGGCCCTGGACAAACTTTTGCCCCTCCAGCGTGGCGATTTCATCGGCATCTTTCGCGAGATGGTCGGATTTCCGGTGACGATTCGT
Source organism: Pyrinomonadaceae bacterium (assembly GCA_036506395.1). Lineage (GTDB taxonomy): Bacteria > Acidobacteriota > Blastocatellia > Pyrinomonadales > Pyrinomonadaceae > DASXRU01. Next base: position 12,055 of record DASXRU010000232.1, read on the forward strand.
CTGCTCGATCCGCCGCTGCACGAGTTCCTGCCCAACGTTGATGAGCTGCTGGGTGAATTGGCGGAATTAAAGATGTCTCTGCGCCAGGCCACAACGCTCGCCGACATGGATCACCTGCTCGATCAAATTGACGAGAAGCGCCAGTTATTACATCACGTCAACCGCATTCGCGAGACGAACCCGATGCTGGGCTTTCGCGGCTGTCGTCTGGGCCTATTATTTCCGGAAGTGACGCGCATGCAGTGCCGGGCTATCTTTGAAGCTGCGTGCCAGGTTAAGGGCGAACGCAAGCAGGTGATGCTGGAAATCATGGTGCCGCTGGTATCAGCCAGCGAGGAGCTGGCGCAACAAGCCGAGCTCATTAACGAAGTGGCCCGTCAGGTTACCGGCGAGCACGGCATGAAGATCGAATATGAAGTGGGGACGATGATTGAGCTGCCGCGGGCCGCATTGACGGCGCACAAAATTGCGAAGCATGCCGCCTTCTTTTCCTTCGGTACGAACGATCTTACGCAGACTACTTTTGGTCTAAGCCGCGATGACTCTGGCCGTTTCCTGCCGGCCTATGTCGATCGCAAGATTCTGCCCGAGGATCCTTTTCAAGTGCTCGACTTTGAAGGGGTGGGTGAGCTTGTTCGCCTGGGCGCGGAGCGGGCCCGCAGCGTTAAGCCTGATTTAAAAATCGGTATATGCGGCGAGCATGGCGGCGATCCGCGCTCGATTGCTTTCTGTAATGAAATCGGAATGAACTACGTGAGTTGCTCGCCGTACCGCGTTCCCGTCGCGCGGCTTGCGGCGGCGCAAGCGGAGTTGCAAGCAATAGCAAAGGCCTCCGCCGCTGCTGAGAACGCGAGCAATGAAACCGTGTTTGCGCAGAACTCCTGAGACTTTACCTTAAAGGCCCGGCGATCGCGATTCAGCGCTTTTGCGCTAACCACATCAAAGTAAAGACGCGCCTTGGCGCTCACGCGGTCGCCACTGGATTCGCTCCGGAATTCTTACCGTCTATTCGCCCTGGGCAACCAATCGATAACCCACACCTCTGACGGTCAAGAGATGACTCGGCTTGGCCGGATCGTCTTCAAGATATTTCCTTAGCCTTACGACAAAGTTATCAATCGCGCGCGTGTCCGTATCCTCTTTCAAGCCCCAGACATCCTCCAGGATTGCCTTTCGCGAAACCACATTCCCAGCGTGCTTAATCAAGTAACGCAGTAGTTGTGCTTCCATCAAAGTTAATCTGATGGTCTGTTGTGGGGTCCGCAGCTCCAGTTTTCCAAAGTCGATGACGCGGCCATCAAAGCGAAACTCTTCCGGTTCTGTATCGGCCATGGGCGGCCCGCTCTGTTCACCAGCTAAGGTCGATTGATTCTGTGTTTTCTCTCGGTGAAACCATTCGCGACGCCGAAGTAAGCCGTTCAGTCTGGCCAAAAATACTGACAGCTCAAATGGCTTTGGGAGATAGTCGTCGGCTCCGGCTTCGAAACCCCGCAGTACATCTTCGGGCCGGCCGCGCGCGGTCAGCATCAGGACAGGCACATAATGCCCGGCCGCGCGAAGTTCGGCAGCTACTGCGAAGCCATCCTTGCCAGGCAACATTACATCGAGTACAAGCGCATCGTAGCGTTGCTGCTCATCGAGGAGCAGGGCCAACGCTGCCTCGCCGTCCCCCACGGTGTTTACGGTGTAGCCCTCCGCCTCCAAATTGAAGCGTAAGCCGTCAGCAAGGTGCCGCTCGTCTTCCACTACCAACACAGCGCTCATCGTATACAAACTCTCTTTCAGACTCTGGGAAGTTGAATAGTAAAGGTAGTGCCCAGTCCCCGGCCTGCGCTCTCCGCAAAGACTTTGCCGCCATGTTTCTCAACTATCGAACGCACGATGAAGAGCCCCAACCCGGTTCCTTTCACACGAGCCATAACGCGACCCGGCACCCGATAGAACCGCTTGAAGATGCGCTTCAACTGTGCGGGTGGAATACCCACGCCTCTATCCGCAACCCGCACGGCAATTTTCTTGTCAGCCAGGGCTGCGACTTCGACCGAGAGGTGGATACCTTTGTCGGAGTATTTGACCGCGTTGTCCAGGAGATTTAGCACGGCGGCCCGCAGCTCGTCAGAATCACCCTTAACGCGTGCCGGTTTTCCATCGAGAGATTCGGTGTAAACCACAGATGCCGGATCGAGGTTGTAGCGGGTGTGGGCTAGAGCGATGCATTCGCCTACCATCTCGCTAACATCGACGATGGTTCTATTCAGATGTCTGCGGCGTTGTCCCGCGCTTCCCGCTCGCAATACCTGCTCGACCGTTTGTAATAGCCGGTCGCTGTCAGCAAGCATGATGTCGTAAAACCCCTGCCGCTGCTCCTCGCTGATGTCGCGTCTTTTCAACGTCTCAAGGTAAAGGCGAATTGAAGTGACCGGGGTTTTCAACTCGTGCGTTACGGCATTGATGAAGGCATCGTGTTGCTCGTTGCGTCGTATTTCGCGAATAAGGAAAGTGGTGTTGAGTACGAGGCCGACAATAATCAGCAGGAAAAAGATGATGCCAAGAACGAGGATGGCTACTTCGCGCCAGTTAAGCAGAATCCAGCCGACATTCAACGCGATAGCAAGCGCTACCAGGCAAGCACCCAGAGTAATAAAGAAGGCTATCGATTTACGGCGGCCACTGACTGACATGCGAGTATTGTAAGGCCAGTAGGCGGGAGCAGGAAGCTGACGCCAGGAGCAGGAGGCAGGAGCAGGAGGCAGGAAACTGGCGGGGTTCCAGCAGGGAGTTCTGTATGCACGATGAATACTTCATCGGACATAGCAAAAGGCGGCAAGCAGACTGTTTGTCTGTTTACTGCCTACTGCCTACTGCCTACTGATCCACTACGCGGCTCTTTGTAGCTCTAGAAGTTGCGGCTGAGCGGCCATCGCAATTTGTTCCTGGCTGATAAGCTTGACCCCTCTAGCCAAGCCGAGCAACTGAAGGGCGCGAATGCCGTACCAGTTAACGTCAATCTCATACCAGGTCAAACCGTGCCTCGCTGCGCGCGGATGAGCGTGGTGATTGTTATGCCAGCCTTCGCCGAATGTCAGCAGAGCAACCCACCAACTGTTGGTTGAATCGTCGCGCGTTAAGAAGCGGCGAGTGCCCCAGAGGTGCGTTGCTGAATTGACGAGCCACGTGAAGTGCAATCCGATCGTAACGCGAAGGAAGACCCCAATGAACAGCATCGGCCAGCCGCCAATTGCAAACAAAGCGAGGCCGCTAAGAATCAATGGCACATAATAGAATCGGTTCATAAACATGTGAACGGGATCCTTAGTCAGGTCGGGCGCGTAACGCTGGATTACGCTCGCTTCGTGTTGTTGCGCCGTGCCACGCAGAATCCATCCCATGTGTGCCCACCAGCCTCCGTCGCGCGGCGTATGGGGATCGCCCGCCTCATCGGTATTCGCATGGTGAATTCGATGAGTCACAACCCAGTTAATTGATCCACCCTCGAGGGCAAGTAACCCGCAGAATGTCAGGAAGTACTCGACGACTTTAGGCGTTCTGTAACCGCGATGCGTCAGTAGACGGTGAAAGCCCATGCCGATTCCAAGGCTGCCAGATACCCACCAAAGCAATAAGGTGATCGGGATCACTTTCCAACTAACCATCGTAAACATGAAAAGTGATGCGATCGCTCCCAGATGAAAGAGGATCATGAAAATCGAAGTATTCCAATTTATCTCGCTGCGTTTTTTGATGTGCATTGCGGTTGCCATTCACAAACTCCCAGATTCCACAGTATTGAGCCTGCAACCATGTGATGCACGCTCGGGAAATATCGTAGCAGGTTGCAAGTCTTCGAATTGTAATAGTTATGTAAACCGTTATGAGGACGCTATTACTGGCTGCATAGACGGTTTATGGTTGGTAGGTTGGTGAGACTTGTTCCCGGCTCTTGCCGCTTTACCGGAGCCTCGAAAATTCAGAGCAGGGAGAACGCCATCCGACATTGTTCTTATGTGAGGGGCGATAAAAAATTGCGCCCGACATCTCTGCCGCGGGTTTACCCCACGAGAAATGTCAGGCGCTTGCTAGCCTTACTCGGCCAAAAAACCGGCTCGCATTTTAGTTGGCGCGAACGTGTTTACGCTTGAACACGTGAATGGATCAGCCTGCGCACCCGGTCGGAGAAAAGCACATCGATCTTGAGTGGCTCGATAACCGCCGTGACTTCACCAAGACCAAAGGCTGGATGCATTAAGGACTGACCCGCGCGATAGGTCCGGGTTCGGTCATAGGGCGCGCTGGCTTTCGCCGAAGCGCGACCCGCTCTTGCCGGTACGCCGCTCTTGAATGTGCTGCGCGTGCCGCACTTTGGACAGCTAACGCGCGAAATCTGTCCCTTCTTGGTAACCAGCGCCACGACATGGCCACGATCCTCGGCGCAAACTTCACAGAACTTGTCGATGCGCTGGCCGATTGCATAAGTTTCCTTTTCTACCTTTTCCACAAACTTTCCTTTCGTTAATACGAACTCGCTTATCAGAGAGTTCCAATGCCCTCGAACGATATTGATCGAAGGCGGTTCTGCACTCAACTGGTCTCGCTCGACCTACCAGCGAGGAGGCCGGTCGCCACCGCCACCACCGCCGCCACGGCCGTAGTCGCCACCGCGTCCACCACCGCCGCCGCCACGGCCACCGCCGCGTCCACCGAAACCACCGCGACCGCCACCACCACCGCCACGTCCACCGCGGTCTTCCCGTGGTCGGGCTTCATTCACCGTCAGGTTGCGACCGTTCAGTTCTTTGCCGTTGAATTGTTCGATGGCCGCTTCGGCTTCTTCCTTGGTAGCCATCTCTACAAAGCCGAAGCCACGGGAACGTCCAGTGTCGCGATCTTCAACGACGGCTGCAGACTCGACAGTGCCCGCCTCGGCAAACAATTGTTGCAGCTCTTCACTCGAAGTCTGAAACGAAAGGTTCCCAACGTAGAGTTTTGTAGCCATGTGGATATACCTCTCCTGTGGAGTGCTAAGAAGCTTCCAATCGAAGTGTGCTTCGGAGTAACGGCAGCAGCGAAGACTTGCGTTCGGGTGCTCTTAATTTGAGCGGCTTCTAAAGTTAAAATCAAGGCCTGCTCTCGAACCATCCAAACGCCGCCGCCAATCTAAAGGCGCGGGGCGCATCACCGTTGATGCGCGAGAGAAGGAGTAACACGACTATGATGCACTATTTACGGGCAAAGTTGCAAGGAATGGGGCGATCTGGGCCATGCAAAACGCTGGGAAATCGGCTCCAAACACGCTTGAATAACGGGCCAGCGGTCCCTGAGTCCGCGTAGGCGGACGATTGAAAATAGCCCAGCGATTCATCGCTGGGATCGGCAGGAGTCCGGGATGCAAGTCCGTGAAGCGGACGGCTGAAAAGTAGAGGATCTGGCCGTTAACATTTCAGCGGTCCGTTTCACGGACTACAAATCCTTGAGCTCTTTATCCCAGCAGTGAACTGCTGGGCTATTATCATTGGTCCCCTTTGCGGACTGGTAAAACCTACTTTTTATGAAAAGCCAACCGGTTTCATCTGGCCGACGCACGCAGGCTCTGCGCGATCAGTGGCACAATGCGGCGCGGGACGGCGATGGCTTGCTTGATGTGGCGCTCATTCGTGAAATGGCCCGCCACGTAAATTCCGGGGACGTTGGTTTCGTACGTTTCAGGATCATAGACCGGAACTTCGCTGACTTTGCCTCTTTCGGTCTTTACTCCGATCTGCCGCAGTAAGGTCAGATCGGCATCGCTGCCGACAAGCACGAAGACAACATCGTTCACAATAGTCAAAGTCTCGCCCTGCTCCGTAACTAATCGCACTTCACGTTCAGTAATTTCCTGAAGATGATCGTAAAGGATTACCCGTAGCCGGCCTTCAGCGACCTCGCGTTCCAGAGGGGTGCGCACCCAATGTTTCATCGCGCCGGCTTTAGGATCGCGATTCTCCCA
>DASXRU010000233.1:0-8877 GCA_036506395.1 Pyrinomonadaceae bacterium
TCATCAGGTGCTTTATCTTTGAAGAATGTCAGTTGTTAGTGGTTAGTAGTCAGTAGTCAGTTGTCAGTTGCATCCGATAGACCATGATCCGCGCCCACGGATCACGAACCAGTGACAACTGACCACTGACCACTGACCACTAACAAGTAACAACTAACAACTGACTAATTAAGAATGCCCAAAATCCGCGTCCTTTCTGACCACCTCGCAAACCTCATCGCCGCCGGCGAAGTCGTTGAGCGTCCGGCCTCCGTCTGTAAAGAACTGGTCGAGAACTCGATTGATGCCGGCGCCACTCGCATTGTCATCGATGTGGAAGCTGGCGGCCGCCGTCTCCTAAAAATCACGGACGACGGTGAAGGTATGACCCGCGACGACGCCATCCTCGCCTTCGAGCGCCATGCTACATCGAAAATCAGCAGCGCCGACGACTTGAGCGCGATTGGGACTCTGGGTTTTCGCGGCGAGGCGCTGGCTTCGATCGCTTCAGTCGCGCGCGTTGAGTTAATTACTAAAACGGAGGAAGCACCTGCGGCGACGCGCGTCGTAGTTGAGGGCGGACGGATGCGTGATGTTAAAGACGCAGCCCACCCGCGCGGGACGACCATCATCGTGCGCGATCTTTTTTTCAATGTTCCGGCGCGCCGAAAGTTTCTGCGCTCGGAGGCAACGGAAAGTTTTCATCTAACCAACCTGGTGACGCATTACGCGCTGGCCCATCCGGAGATTTCTTTTACGCTAACCAACAGTGGACGCGAGACTCTTCGCGCCACTCCGGCAAATGATCTGCGCGAGCGCGCCTACCAGGTTTTTGGCGCGCAGTTTATCGATAACCTGCTGGAGGTTGGCGGGCCGCAACCAGAGGAGGCATTCCGCGGGACCCAACTAACGCGGGTCAGCGGCTACGTCTCAGCGCCTCGGGAACGTCGCACCTCGCGCGACGCACAATATCTGTTCGTGAATGGTCGTTTCGTCCGTGACCGCTTGATTGGGCGGGCCGTTTCCGAAGCCTATCGCTCCATACTTCCGCACGGCGTCTATCCGGCCGCGCTCCTGTTCATCAAAGTGCCGCTGGAAGAAGTTGATGTGAACGTGCATCCGGCAAAGACTGAGGTGCGCTTTCGCCGCGCCGCTGCGGTTGCTGATGCCGTGCGTGATGCAGTTCGCGCTGCTCTGGCCAGCGCCGGCTACGCGGCGGTTCGTGAAATCTCAGAAGCTGAATCGTCTGAAGTTGGGCCGGGGGCCAGCGTCGCGATCACTGCTGAAGACACCCGAGCCGCGTCACTATCCGCGGCGGCCGGCCAGCAGGTTTCCGGATCGCCGGCCCCGTTTGCGCCAGTGGTTGTCCGCCCGTCGTCCGGCCCAGCAGAAGAACGCGCGGTTCCGTTGCGCCAGGAAAAGATCGACTTCCCGACCATGCCTTTGCAGGACGAGGATGCCGGAGCTGAATCGGTCCGACCGTCGTTTCAGAAGGGCGATACGCTTCGGGACATCGATGCCATTCTTAGGGACGTGCAAGTGGCGGCGAATGATCGATCAGCCGACAGTGCCGGTACAACTTCCGCGGCAGCAACGTCAAAGGTTAGGTCGCAGGCAGTGATGCCGCCCCTGGCTTCTGCTTCAAGATTCCTGAGCGAGGTTGCGCTTGATTCGGTTTCGGCAAACATTCGGCCCATAGGCCAGCTTGAAGAAAGTTTCATCGTCGCCACGGACGAGGAAGGCCTGCTGCTAATCGATCAGCACGTGGCCCACGAGCGCATCCTGTTCGACAAGTATCGTGCGCTCGAGGGAGGCCGCGTGGCAGAGTCGCAGAATCTCTTGATACCGGAAACGTTTGATCTAACACCGGCCCAGGCGGCGTCGTTCGACTCAGTAGCACAGGGACTGGAATCCTATGGCTTCGACTTGATGCGCCTCTCGGGCCGCACGGTCGCAATCAAAGCGACGCCGGCCGACTTGCCGGCGAGTGAAGCGCGAAACATGCTGGCTGAAGTTCTGGATGCGGTTGATGCCGAGAAGAAAGGACAGGCGCGCGAAACTCTGCGGGACGAAATCGCGGCGTCGCTGGCGTGTCACGCGGCAATCAAAATCAACACCCCACTGGCGCCGGAAAAAATGCGCTGGCTGATCGATCGCCTGCTGCTGACTTCCTCACCGACTACGTGCCCGCACGGCCGTCCCGTACTTTTGCGACTCACCACGCAGGATATTCTGAAAGGCTTCCACCGGATCTGATCGGGGCTCCCGGCGAAAATCGCCGGATTCCGAGCTTGTTGCTACTGGGAGCGCGGGCGCCCTCGCCCGCAATGAGCGCGGAGCGCGAAGAAAACTAAGACCGATATTGATCTTAGAAAAAGGCTTGCATTTGCAGCGCGATGCGGGCGAGGGCGCCCGCGCTCCCAATAAAAGCGGGCCCACAAGCTCGAAAACTGAATCAGAGTGACACGACGTCCTAGAGTGACTGGCGGATGTATCTGGTTAATGCGCCCAGGGCAAACTCTTCAGCGTCCACTCGCTGTCCGGGTACTTCTGCTGCAGTTCTGTGGCGACTTCACCGAGCACGGCATGGTCGTTGGCCGCTTTGTAATGGCTGACGCCGCGCCAATAGATCGCTTCGGGAGCTGCGGCCGTATCTGCATAGCGTTCGGCCACGCTTGCATAGGCCTTTTCCGCGTCGCTCCACTTCTTGTGCATGAACGCCACCCGTGCCAGACCCATCTCCAGTCGGGCGCGGAACCAATTCTTTGACAGGTAGCCTTCAATGCGGGCTCGCTCGACACCATCTGAGTCCATGACGAGAATGGTCGGCGTCCAAAGCGCGTCGAAGCGGTGAAACCACGCCGGATGCTCTTTGATGTGGGCCTCGAGCGGCACAAAGTTTTGATTGATGAAACTTGAAACTTCTTCGTCGGCGTAGGACTCGGCTTCCAGCCGAGCACACGCCCCTCAAGCAGGCGCGGCGGAAAAGTCGATTAACAAAGGTTTGTTTTCAGCTTTGGCTTCGGCAAGGGCAGCGTCTGCGTCTTTCTTCCAATCAACCGGCATACTTCAGCCTTTCTTTTTGAAAGTGTCCAGGCAGTTCTCATCCGTCTGGAACAAGTCAACAACATAACAGGGGGTTTTTCGGAGGTCAGTAGTATTATCGCCCACAGGTGTCTGAAGCTCAAACCGCGCGGTATGATGCGCTGAACGAGAATGATGACCAAGGCGCCCGCGTCCGATCGTCGCCTGCACCACTACTTACCGGCGCTAAAAAGATGTCCTGCATGAGAGGTTCTTATGCGCGCAGTTGAACGGCGACAGAGTAAAGCCTCCTTTCGAGCAGTGCTCTTGCTGGGCCTGCTTCTGTTCGCGCAAGGCATCGGACAAGCCGAGCAACTACCTGCGCGAACCTACACGACTGCCGACGGTCTGCCGCGCGACTATGTCCTGCGCATCGTTCGGGACTCGCATGGTTTCCTCTGGTTCTGCACCGGTGACGGGCTGAGCCGATTCAACGGCTACGAGTTCACCACGTATGGCGTCGAACACGGCCTGTCCAACCCGCGCGTTAATGACCTGATAGAGACTCGAAGCGGAGTCTACTGGGTGGCTACCGAAAGCGGGGTAAGCCGTTTCAACCCCACTGCGTTGCGGGATGAACAATCTCAAATTCGCACTCCACAATCTGCAATCCCCAATCTATTCACGGTCTATCCGGTGGGCGATGAGCCGATGAGCAATCGCGTTGAGGTCCTGCATGAAGATCACAGCGGGCAAATCTGGGCCGGTACGGACGCGGGTCTTTTCCGCCTGGATGAGACTAACGGCCAGGCGAAGTTTCGCCGCGTCGCGCTTTCCGACGATATGGTCGTGGCGTTTGCCGAAGACCGCGAGGGCAGCCTTTGGATGAGCACGGCCACTGGACTGGTGCGACGTTTGCCCGACGGCCGGACAGTCCGGTATGCGATTCAACCATCGGGGCTCGGCGACCTGCTCACGTCATTGCTGTTCGACAACGAAGGCAGACTATGGGTGGGACACCGCGACGGCGCAGGATTGATTGTGTTCAAGCCTCAGCCGGCTACCGCCATCACCGCAGGGGGTGAACTAGTTACCCTTAGGCTGGCCCGATGCAGCAAGGCCGCTCACTCGCCGGATCAAGGTGTCCGTCTACCGGTTGTCCCCGGTGACGTTTGCCAGTTCACAACTGCCGACGGGCTGGCCGGGATGATCGTCAAAGGCTTATCCCAGTCTTCTGACGGGCGAATCTGGATCGCCACCAGTGGAGGGCTGACCGAATTTGTTGACGGCCGCTTTCGCAGCTACACCACATCGCTGGGTCTCAGCACTCCGGCGGTCGGGACTCCAGTTGAAGATCTGGACGGCAATCTATGGCTGGGCAGCACTACCGGGGCGACAAAGATTACCTGGAGCGGTTTTACTACCTTTGGTAAGGCGGATGGACTGGGAAGACTCTTCATCACTTCTATCATCGAAAACCGGCGCGGAGATCTATGCTCGATTACTGGTGAAAATGATTTCTTCATCAATTGCTTTGACGGCGGGCATTTCAAGGCCATCAAGCCTCAGTTTCCTCGCGAGATCAAGGGTTACGGCTGGGGCTCGAACCAGGTCACTTTTCAGGACCACACCGGAGAGTGGTGGGTGCCAACGAGTTCTGGTCTATGTCGCTTCCCCCAAGTTGCAAGCTTCGAACAACTCGCACACACAGCTCCGAAGGCCGTGTACACCCAGCAACACGGCGAGTTGCCCGGCGAAGACATCTTCCGTTTGTTTGAAGACTCGCGTGGCGACATTTGGATCTGCGCCTCCGGGAATATTCGCAACGCAGTCGTTCGTTGGGAACGAGCCACCGAATCTTTTCACGTCATCTCTGAGGCAGAGGGACTGCCGCCCTTCGCTTTGCCGACAGCCTACCGCGAAGATGCTGCCGGCAATCTTTGGCTGGGATTCTATGATGGCGGCTTGGCCCGTTACCACGATGGTAGGTTTCGAGTGTTCACACACTCCGATGGGGTCCCGGCCGGGTTAATCAGAGCCTTGTATCTGGACCATGCGGGGCGGCTGTGGGTCGCGACTGACTCAGGCGGCGTCGCCCGCCTCGACGACCCGCAAGCTGATCGCCCGCGCCTCGTCATCTACACAATTGCCGATGGTTTAGCCAGCAACAGTGTCTGGTGCATTACGGAGGACAACCTGGGGCGGATGTACTTCGGCACAACACGCGGTCTTGATCGGTTCGACCTTGAGAGCAAGCACATCAGGCATTACACCAGGGCCGAGGGCTTGGCGAGCAATGCTGTCACGTCGGCTTTTCGCGATCGGCGGGGAACGCTCTGGTTCGGCACCGACCTAGGAGTTTCGCGGCTCGTTCCGGGACCTGACCCGCCTCAGCAACAGCCACCCATTTTGATCAGCGGGCTGCGCATCGCCGGCGCTGTGCAGGCGATCTCGGCGCTGGGCGAAACCGAAATGTCGGGACTCGTCTTAAATCCGACCCAGAATCAATTGAGCATCGACTTCGTGGGCCTGGGCTTCGCGGCCGGCGAGGCATTGAAGTACCAATACAAATTGGTCGGCGCCAACGAAGAGTGGAGCGCGCCGACCGATCAACGCACGATCAATTATGCCAGCCTTTCACCCGGCAGGTATCGCTTCATGGTGCGGGCTGTGACGGCGGACGGCATTATCAGTCCGACTCCTGCGACTATCGCCTTCACCATTCTGCCGCCGCTCTGGCAACGTTGGTGGTTCGTGGGCCTGGTGACGATGCTGGTGGGAGTAGCTGCGATTGCGATTGTCCGCAACCGGGTGGCGCGATTGATTGAGCTCGAACGCATGCGCACGCGCATCGCCGCAGATTTGCACGACGACATCGGGTCAGGCCTGTCGCGTATTGCGATTCTCAGCGAAGTGGCCCGCCGGCAGGCAAGCGTGGATACGGCAGTGGGTGAGCCGCTCTCGGTGATCGCGGGTGCCTCGCGTGACCTGGTGGATTCGATGAGCGACATCGTCTGGGCGATCAATCCGAACAAAGATCAGCTCCGCGACCTCGTGCAGCGCATGAGACGCTTTGCCAGCGACCTTTTCACTGCCCGCCAGATTGAGTTTCGCTTTTGCGCGCCCGGCGAAGAGCAGCCTCTAAAAATCGGCGCCGACGTGCGCCGCCAGGTCTTTCTGATTTTCAAGGAGGCCGTCAACAACATGGCTCGTCACTCCGCCTGCACTGAGGCGGAGATTGAGTTGCGAATCGAAAGGGGCTGGCTGGCATTGAGACTCGAAGACAATGGTCCAGGCTTCGACCCCGCGCAGGTAAGCGAGGGGCAGGGACTCTCTAGCATGAGGGCGCGGGCGCAGGGTTTGGGAGGCGAGCTGCAAATCACCTCGAACCAGGGAAAAGGGACTGAGGTGATTTTGAGAGTTCCTTTAACTGTCAAGATGAGTCATCGAGACGGGAAAGGGCGCTAATTGCGTTCATAAGAGCAGATTTTCCATATATCATTTTCCATTTCTCATTTGTCAATTGCGGATTCAACATTGATCGCCAGGGTGTACTAATCGCCGCTCAATTGATCGAGATTTCTAATCGGAAATGGAAAATGGGAAATGGAAAATGATATATGGAAAATCTGACGTCGCGTCTAGTTTGGAGTACTAGATAGCGCGCGCCCCCCCTCTATTTAGACGGGGACTTCTCCGCTACGGTGGTGTAGGCTGCGTGCCCGCCCATCACTGGAAGAGGCGGGGCGCCGAGTGAAAAGTATGATGGAAGCAACCAAGCCTGCCGCGGGTCCGCAATCGACCTCGTCCGGAAAAATGATCAAAGTGGCAATTGTCGAGGATCTGCGCGATATCCGCGAGGGTCTTGCTACATTGATCAGATTCACGGACGGCTATCGCTGCACCGGCAGTTTTCGCTCGATGGAGGAAGCGCTCGAGAAGATTCGATTTGAAGTACCTGACATCATGCTGGTGGACATTGGCTTGCCCGGGATGAGCGGCATCGAAGGGATCAGGCTTCTGAAAGAGAGCTATCCCGATCTGTTGCTGCTCATGCTCTCGGTCTACGACGATGATGAGATGATCTTCGACGCGCTGTGCGCGGGGGCCTGCGGATATTTGCTGAAAAAGACGCCACCGGCTCGCTTGATTGAAAGCCTGACCGAAGCAATGGACGGCGGCGCGCCCATGTCGCCGGAGGTCGCGCGCCGAGTGATTAAACTGTTTCGCGAGATTCGTCCACCCGACAGAGCCGACTATAGACTGACGCCGCACGAACTCCGGCTCTTAAAGCTACTCGTCGAAGGACACAACTACAAAACAGCGGCCGCCGCCCAGGGCGTCAGTGTCACCACAGTCGCGTTCCACATGCGCAACATCTACGAGAAACTGCAAGTCCACTCCAAGTCAGAAGCTGTCGCCAAAGCGCTGCGCAATCGCCTCGTCTGAGGTAAAGGCAAAGGACAAAGAAAAGTTGGCTCTCCGTTTTACCCTTTGCCCTTAGCCCACCGCTTGATCCTATCCAAACAGACGGCGACAACCGCATTTCATCGGGAGTAATAATGCGCGTTGGGCAAGGACTGACTGCTCTGAAACCAAAGCTAACCTGTTAGGACTAAGGAGTGCGCCATGAATTCCAGATTACGTTACGCCGCAAGTACATTGCTCGGTATCTCAATCGCCGCAATCCTATTGCTTGGTTTCCCGGACGTTAACAGCTCAAGAGCGAAAGCGCGTGCCGTTGTGCCGGCGGCAGAATTGAGAACAGGGACAACTGCCATCGCGGGCGAACCTGTCACGCTCTCGCCTGCGTCGTTAAAAACGTGGGGTCATTACTTCAGATGGGCCGAGGAGCATTGGTACTGCGGCGCCCCCTCCCATGCCTTCGAGGTTAACCCTGAGCCAGAGGCTATCCCCGGGTCGATCGTTGCGGGGTACCACCACCGCTATGACCCAGGCGCAGCCGTTGCCGGTTGTCCTGACGGTGATAGTTTTGCGTACCGTGGGACCGTATGGTTTGATTTGAGCGATATTGAGAAAAAGGCTGCGGCTTTGCACGTGTCTGTTCAGAGCGCCACTCTGCATTTTAAGCCCAGCGGGGAGTGCCCTACCGAACTGCTCTACGCTACCGCAGACTGGTTAAAGGGTTATCCGGATAACACTCTGGTTCCGGGCGACCCCGCCCCCATTGCGAAATTCGGAGCTTGGACCTCGAGTTTCGCGCCATGTCCACCTGAAGGTTGTACCGTTGATGTGAAGACTGTTGTGAACAACTGGCTGGCCGGCGAAGAGCATGGCGGGTATGCGAATTATGGTTTCGTCTTTAAAGGCCGCCAAGAGGGTGATTCCAGGTTTAAGGAGACTTTCGCCTGCATCAATCGTTATCAGGATTTCACTTTGACGGTGGACTACACATCCGACAAGGAGATGGTAAAGAGCGTGCCGGACAGTTATCCGCTCGTTTGCCGCGGGACATACGCCTTGAAAATCATGGACTTCGATGGACCTGTACCTTTCAGGTGGGTTGGCTTCAACTTCATTCCCGGAACTGGACCAGCTAAAAACGGCCTGAAGGCTGGCCAGTGCTCCTGGCTGGATCGCGGTATGAGGGCTGACGAGCCTGACAGGCTTGCTCAACCAATCGAATATACACAGGTGTGGAACAAGGAACTTAATTCTTCGGATAGTTACTGGACTTTCAATGTCTACAATGCGGGCGACCAATTGCAGGCGACGGGAGCAGAACGTAGTAAGAACCCGGGTATTGATGTTGCCAAACCCGGAGATTCTATCCCGGGGGGAGACAAACTTGCTGTTGCTAAAACCAACTTCGCGCTGGCTTCCCGGGGTGCGATGGCTAACTCGTCGCCGATT
>DASXRU010000234.1:0-3827 GCA_036506395.1 Pyrinomonadaceae bacterium
CTTGCCGTGGGCTTCCTTCAAAAACCGCGCGTCGAATGCTCTGGGCAACAGGTCGCGAATCGTGACTACTTCTCTTCCCCCGCGCAGGTTCGTGAGGGTTATGGTTGCTTCCTTAGCAAACTCCCAGATGATTTGCCGGCACGTCCCACAGGGCGGCGTCAGTGATTCTGTGTCGGCCACAATCGCTAAGGCGGTAAAGTTTCTTTCGCCTTCCGAAAGCGCTTTCCAGATTGCCACGCGCTCAGCGCAGACGGTCAAGCCAAAACTGGCGCTTTCAATATTGCATCCGGTGAATACTTTTCCATCCGCAGTTTCCAGCGCGGCGCCCACCAGAAAATGCGAAAAGGGCGCAATCGATTTCTCTCGCGCGCCCCTTGCGGCCGCGATTAATGATTCCGTTCTGTCCACGTTTAGGTTTGCCTTTCCCTGACTCGAACTGCATTTCCTAACTTCTCTCTGATTTTGCCACTCAACAAATCTATGCTGACGACATTGTGCCCACCTTCCGGGATGATCACATCTGCATAGCGCTTTGATGGCTCTACGAACTGCATGTGCATCGGTCGCACCGTCGCCAGATATTGTTCAATCACTGACTCGAGCGTGCGGCCGCGCTCATCGATGTCGCGGCGCAAGCGCCGGATGAAACGAATGTCGTCCGGAGTATCGACAAAGACCTTGATGTCCATCTGCTCCAGCAATCTTGGTTCGGCAAAGATCAGAATGCCTTCCACAATAACGATCGGCTTGGATTCGATAGCGATCGTGTCGTTCATCCGCGTATGCGTGCGGAAGTCATAAATCGGCAGCTCGACCGGCTCGCCCGCCTTCAGTTTGCGCAGGTGGTGCACGAGCAAATCGTTATCGATGGCGTCGGGATGATCGAAGTTAAAAGCCCGGCGATAATCCAGCGGCAGGTCCTTCAGGTTGCGGTAGTAGGAGTCCTGCTGAATGAAAAGAACTTCGTCGGCGCTGACCGATTCAAGAATGCGGTTAGCCACCGTCGTTTTGCCCGAGCCCGTACCGCCGCAGATTCCGATGATCATAACTTGTTAGTTGTTAGTTGTTAGTTGTCAGTCGTCAGTTGCAAAAACCCGCGACTGACGACTAACAACTGACAACTGATCTCTGACCTCTGACCTCTGACCTCTGACCTCTGACTTCTGACTTCTGACTACTGACCAAGCCGTTGGATAATACGACGCAGCAACTCTGTAAAAGCGACGCGTACGTTAGCGCCGGTCTCCAGGACTTCACTATGGTCGATTGGCTGATCAGCTACGACTCCGGAAGCCAGGTTCGTAATGCACGAGATTCCAATTACCTGCATTCCCATCTGGCGTGCCGCGATTGCTTCCGGCACAGTACTCATGCCTACCGCATCGGCGCCCAGCGTGCGCAACATGCGAATCTCCGCGGGCGTCTCATAACTTGGACCCGACAAAGCAGCATAAATTCCCCGGCGCATCTCCAATCCCATCTCGCCTGCTTCTTCCACCACCATCTCTTGCAGGGCATGCGTGTAAACCTCAGTCAGGTCAGGAAAACGCGGCCCAAATCTTTCGTCATGTGGACCACGCAGCGGACTGGCGCCCATTAAGTTCAGATGGTCGCTGATAACCATCAAGGCGCCCTTGTCAAACGCGACATTGATGCCGCCGGCGGCGTTTGTCAGGACCACCGTATGCACGCCGAGAAATTTGAAAACTCTGATGGGAAGGACGACTTCCGCAAACGTGTAACCTTCATAATAGTGAAACCGGCCCTGCATCGCGACGACCGGCACGCCGGCGGCCTGGCCAATCACCAGCCGTCCGGCATGTCCTTCAACCGTGGAATGCGCGAAGCCCGGTATTTCTTCATAAGGAACGATCACACGTTCCTGCAACTCTTCCGCGAAAGCGCCCAGGCCGCTGCCCAGCACCAGCGCAATGCCCACATCGGGGCTGTACCGCGTGCGAATCATTTGCGCAGCTTGCAGTGCGCGGTCATATACAGATGCAGTGCTAGTTTGTGCCATCATCGTTAGTTCGAGTGATCAGTGAAACTTCACTCAATCAGCTCTTTGTGTTCTTCTTCAATGCCAGGCTTAAGAGACCTACTAACCCGAGCAGGAGTGTTCCCGTCGCACCTATACACGCGATGACCAGAGCTTCCCGGCGGCCGGCCGCGATGGCTTCAGGGCTCAAGCGCCCCATCAGCCCAACCCCTCGATCGAGAAGTCGATTTTTCACAAACATATCCAGAAGGCCAAGAAGCAGAGGCACGAATGCAACCAACAGGAGCCGGTACATTGATTTCCTGTTCCCAGCCAAAACCGATATGAGGATGCCGGCGATTACCAGTATTATGGTGACCACGACGACGAGCAAGTCCAGCGTGGTGCTGTTCTTTAAGAAATCAACGAGAGTCTCCACGATATATCCTGTTCATCGTTCTTTCTGGTAGGGGATTCCCAAAGAGCGCGGGGCCCGGGACTGGCCGATGAAGCCGGCCAGCACCACAATCGTCAGAACGTAGGGAATCATTTGAATGAACTGAACCGGAATGTCTTCGCCCGAAGGAAGTTTTGCCACGCCCTGCATTTGTATTGTCACAGCTTCCGCGAAGCCAAATAACAAGCAGGCCAGCATCGTCTGCACCGGCCGCCACTTGCCAAAAATTAATGCCGCAAGCGCGATGAACCCTCGCCCGGAAGTCATGTTGCGAGTGAACAGTGATGATTGGCCGATAGACAGATAAGCCCCGCCAATCGCCGCCAGGGCGCCGGACAACAGCACGCCGCTATACCTCATCGCCTTTACATTGATTCCCGCTGCGTCCGCTGCTTCCGGGTTTTCGCCCACCGCACGCAAACGAAGTCCGAAGGGAGTGCGATAAAGGATGTACCAGGTAACCGGAACCAGCACCAGAAAAGCGAATATCACCGGCGCCAGAGGGATCAGGTTGGTTTTCGGGATTTGTGGTGTCGATCCCGAAGACAGGAACAATGCGCCACTAACGAAGGCAGGAAGACCGAGAAACAGTATGTTGATGGCCGTGCCGGTAACTACCTGGTCCGCTTTAAAACGAATGCAAGCAGTGGCGTGAATCCAGGCAACTAAAACTCCAGCCAGTATTGCCGCCGACAATCCGACCCAGGGATTGCCGGCGTAATGAGTCACCGCAGCGGCGGTGAACGCTCCAGCCAGCATCAGGCCCTCTAGCGCGATGTTGATTACACCCGATCGCTCGGAATACAAGCCGCCAATCGCGGCCAGCAGTAAAGGAGTGGCCAGCCGAATGGTCGAATACACGAGCGCAAGTGTAAATATTTGTCTCATAACTCTGTACTTTGAACTTTGAACTTTGTTCTTTGAGCTTTGCCCTTTGTGCTCTGATAATTTATTAGCTTGGACTTTTATCGCGTCATCAAAGTACGAAGTACTAAGCTCAAAGTACCTCCGCTAGACCTTCGCGCGCTTCAGCAAGCCAAAGCGGTTGAAGGGGCCACGGAACAGCGCTTCGGCTGCTACGAAGAGAATTACTATCCCCTGAAGCACATCAACCAGATCTTTTGAGACATGATTGGTAAAAGCATCCACAAAGATACCGCCGCGAATCAGTACTCCAAACAACAGCGCCGCCAACAGCACGCCGACCGGATGATTACGGCCCAACAATGCGACCGCTATTCCCGTGAATCCGTAATTGGCGGAGAACCCGTCGTAATAACGATAGCGGTACCCCAGCACTTCATTGATGCCAACCATGCCTGCGAGTGCGCCCGAAACAGACATGGCCAGAATGATTTGTTTGCGCACCGAGATGCCGCCATATTCCGCTGC
>DASXRU010000235.1:0-12751 GCA_036506395.1 Pyrinomonadaceae bacterium
TGTTTAAGCGCCTCGTAAGCCATTACTGGTCCAAGATCGGAACCACCGATACCCACGTTGATGACATTGCGAATACGCTTGCCTGTGTGACCTTTCCACGCACCGTTTCGCACCTGCTCAGAAAAGCTCTCCATCTTATCGAGCACTGCGTGAACGTCGGGCACGACGTTATGGCCATCCACTAATATTTGCTGACCCCGAACCGCGCGCAGCGCAACATGCAAGACCGCCCGGCCTTCGGTTAGGTTGATTTTGTCGCCCCGAAACATCGCCTCGATGCGTGCATGGAGACCGCATTCCTCCGCCAACTGACAGAGAAGCATGAGTGTTTCATCTTTGATCCTGTTCTTGGAGTAGTCCAGGTACAGTCCGGCCGCCTCCGCAGTCAGACGCTCGCCCCTATTGGGATCATCGGCAAATAACTGCCGCAGATGTATTTTGCTGACGATCTTATAGTGAGCGGCGAGCGCCGCCCACGCTTGACCTTGAGTTATTGGCGCGGTGCGTGTTCCCGTCATGTTCGCCCTCCGGGCTAAAACGGCCAGCGCCACTCAACCGCGTCCGGTCTATCGGTGCCGTGTTCGTGCGCGTATCTGCGACAGTCGATCTGCGTATTCCTGAATTTCTCCTTGGCGTGGGCGCCAGTTGTCTGGAGCCTGGGCACGCGGTCTATAGCGTCGATAGCCAGAGTGAAGCGGTCTATCTCGTTCTCGATCGCCAGTTCGAGTGGGGTATTGATATTGCCTCGCTCCTTATAACCGCGCACGTGCATGTTCTTGTGATTATTCCTGTTGTAGCTGAGCCTATGGATCAGCCAGGGATAACCGTGGAAATTGAAGATGATTGGTTTGTCGACTGTAAAGAGACTGTCGAAATCACGATCGTTCAAACCATGTGGATGTTCCCGGTCGGATTGCATCTTGAACAGATCGATGACATTGATGAATCGAATTTTTAAATCCGGGAATTCCGTCCGTAGCATTGCTGTGGCGGCGAGAGCTTCCTGGGTTGGAATATCACCGGCGCACGCCATGACTACATCAGGTTCCTTTCCTTGATCGCTGCTCGCCTGGCCCCAAATGCTGATGCCCTTCGTGCAATGGGTGATGGCAGCGTCCATATCCATGTATTGAAGGTGGAGTTGCTTATCGCAGACGATGACATTGATGTAGTTCTCGCTGCGCAGACAATGGTCGGCCACCGACAATAACGTGTTGACGTCAGGCGGCATGTAAATCCGGGTCACCTCAGCTCGTTTATTCAGGACTACATCGATGAAGCCGGGATCCTGGTGCGTAAAGCCGTTGTGATCCTGTCGCCAAACCGTGGAAGTAATCAGCAAATTGAGCGACGGAATACTTTGACGCCACGATAAGTCATTGCAGATCGATAGCCACTTGGCGTGCTGGTTGAACATGGAATCGATGACATGCGCAAATGCTTCATAAGTCGAAAAGAAGCCGTGCCGGCCGGTAAGGACATACCCTTCGAACATGCCTTCCAAGGTGTGTTCACTAAGCATTTCGATAACGCGACCGTCAGTAGATAACTCGCCGCCATCGTTGTCCTCGGGAAAGTACTCAGCTATCCAGAATTTCTTGCTGACTTCATAAACGTTGTCCAGCTTGTTGGAAGTGTTTTCGTCAGGCCCGAAGATACGGAAGGTATTCATGTTCAACTTCATCACATCGCGCAGGAACTTACCCAACGGCCGCGCGTTCTCTGCTTCGAGCTGACCTGGCTTTTCGACCTTGAATTCGTAATTACGAAAATCAGGAAGTTTTAGAGGCTTCTTGAGAAGCCCGCCGTTGGCGTGGGGATTGGCCCCCATCCGACGATTGCCGGCAGGTGTCAACTCGCGGAGTTCTGAAACCAGCGCGCCGTTTTTGTCGAACAGCTCTTCGGGTTTATAACTGCGCATCCAATTCTCAAGCAGCTTCAGATGTGCAGGGTTCTTTTTGACGCCCGCAAGTGGAACCTGGTGCGATCGCCAAAGGCCCTCAAGTTTGTGACCATCGACTTCCGCTGGCGCAGTCCAGCCTTTTGGTGCGCGCAGAATAATCATGGGCCATGCTGGACGTTTGGCAACCCCTGAGCTGCGCGCCTCTTGCTGGAGCGATCTGATCGTCTGGACGCACTGGTCCAAAGTTGCAGCCATAGCCTGATGCATCGAGTCGCTATCAGAGCCTTCGACAAAATAGGGTGTGTAACCATAACCCTTGAATAGGTTTTCAATTTCCTCGTGGCTGATGCGAGCAAGCAAGGTTGGGTTATTGATCTTGTAGCCGTTGAGATTGAGAATCGGCAGCACCGCACCATCGCGAATTGGGTTCAGAAATTTGTTGATGTGCCAGGAAGTAGCCAACGGACCGGTTTCCGCTTCACCATCACCGACAACAGCAGCCACAATCAAATCGGGGTTGTCAAAAGCGGCGCCACAGGCATGTGACAATACGTAGCCGAGTTCGCCGCCTTCGTGAATGGAGCCTGGTGTTTCAGGGGTGCAGTGGCTGCCGATGCCGCCTGGGAAGGAGAACTGCTTGAAGAAACCTAGCAGACCTTCTTCATCCTGACTCTTATCGGGATATATTTCCGAGTACGCGCCCTCCAGATAAACCGGACCGATGACACCGGGAGCACCATGTCCAGGCCCCGCCATGAAAACCACGTCGAGATCGAAGTTTTTGATGACCCGATTCAGGTGTGTATATATAAAGGAGAGAGCCGGGCTGGCGCCCCAATGCCCAAGCATGCGGGTCTTGATATGCTCGGGTTTGAGTGGCTCGCGAAGCAGAGGATTATCCTGCAGGTAAATCATCCCCAACGCCAAATAGTTGCAGGCACGCCAAAAGGCCTGCATCTTGCGCGCCTCTTCGTCGCTGAGCGGTGCACCTTCAATTGTGGAGCGCGCGACTCCATAGCTGCTTAAGTTGCTAACTAAAGATCTACTCGGAATCATAAAGTCCTCCCTTAGTGCGGCGACGCATTGAACACAATCTTTAACGTCGCCAGGAATGCCAACCGCCGGTTGGGACCACTTACTACGCCGAGCAGTTCGTTTTTCTCACTGCCCCGGCGCGTTATCTGAACCTACTGCAAACCTAGAGGTTCGCACTCGCGCTCGTGGCTTTCTCAAGGGCAGCGCCCTTTGAGCCGATGACCGCCATCAATTCATTCCAGGATTTAGCGAACGACTTCGCTCCTTCATCCTGAAGCCGGGCAGCCAGCGTCTCGATGTCTATTCCGGCCTTAACAAACTCCCCCAACACCTCTTCGCAATCCCCACCGTCGGCCGCCATGATTTCGCCAAGTTCGTATTGTTCCGACAGAGCTTTCAAAGTGCCTTCAGGCATGGTGTTGATTGTGAAAGGGGCCGCGAGAGCTTTTACGTACAGAACGTCTGAGGCCAGCGGATCTTTGATCCCTGTGCTGGCCCATAGCAGACGTTGCGGCCACGCGCCGGCACTGTAAACGCGGTGCCAGCGAGGGGAGCTAAGCAGGGTGCGAGCCGACTTGTAGGTGCGCTCGGCGATCGCGATGCCAAGTCGATTCCGCAATTCAGCGGGAACCTGGCCCATGACGGCGCCGTCCCAACGGCTGATAAACACCGAGGCCACCGAGCCAACATTCGGCTTTAGCCCGGCATCGATTCGTCGTTCGATTCCGCGGAGGAAAACTTCGGCAGCTGCCAGATAGTGTTCACGAGAAAACAACAGGGTCACATTAATCGGCACACCCGAAAAAATCGCTTCTTCGATCGCTGGTAACCCTTCTTTGGTGCCGGGGATTTTAATGAAAAGGTTGGGACGTCCAGCCCTTGCGAACAAATCTTTCGCCGCGGCAAGGGTCTTCGCCGAGTCATAGGCCAGCAGCGGCGACACTTCCAGCGACACCCAACCGTTCACTCCATTTGAGTGATCGTAAATAGGCCGAAACAGGTCGGCTGCGCGTGTCAGGTCCTCAAGCGCGATCTCAAAAAACAGTTCCTCCTCCGACCTGCCTTTCTTTAGCTTGTCACGTATGTCGGCATCGTATGCAGTACTGTTCTTGATTGCATTCTCGAAGATTGTCGGATTCGAAGTAAGTCCGGTAACCGACAACTCATCGATGTAGCGTTTGAGAGTGCCGCTATCGAGCAAGTCACGCGTGATATTGTCGAGCCAAAGACTCTGGCCCAGATTGTGGAGCAATGTAGTTGCTTTCATTGCATACCTCGCTTTCAACTCCTAAACCAGACTCAGGTCTGCTTCATTTATGCGAGAGTGGTGACGTGGTTTCGTTACTTTTCAGATCACCCTCCCTTCAGGATGTGCTTAAGACACCGGACAGGGTTTTACCTCCCAGATGTCGGTTGCATATTCGGAAATCGTCCGGTCGCTTGAAAATTTTCCGGAACTGGCCACGTTCAATATAGCTTTGCGCGCCCACCCCGCATCGTCTGCGTACAATTCGCATAGCTGCTGATCCGCCTTGAGATAGGGAGTGAGGTCTGCCAGATGTCTATAGTAGTCACCATCCTTGAGGACCAGGTTCTGGAGCGGAGTGAAGACACCAGGCTCATTTCGGCTGAAATACTCCGAGGCGAGCAGATCCAGAGTATTGCGCGTCTCCGGCTCGTTTTCATAGTGCCAGTACGGGCTGTACCAGGTGCGACTGCCGGCCACCTGTTCCGCCGTCAGGCCGAAGAGAAAGAGGTTCTCCTCGCCCGCTTCTTCGGCCATCTCGACGGTCGCACCGTCGAGCGTGCCGAGGGTCAGCGCCCCATTCATCATGAACTTCATGTTGCTGGTGCCGCTGGCTTCGTATCCGGCAGTCGAAATCTGGTTTGACACGTCGGTCGCGGGAATCAGCCGCTCGGCCAGCGAAACGCAGTACTCCGGCAGGAACACAACTTTGAGTCGGCTCCGCACGGACGGGTCGCCGTCGATTGTGCCGGCCAGGTTGTTGATCAATTTGATAATGAGCTTTGCGTTCTGGTACGCCGGTGCGGCCTTCCCGGCAAAGAAGAAGGTGCGCGGCGTTATATCGAGATCCGGGTTCTCTCGCAGCCGGTTGTAGAGCGTCGCGATGCGCAGCGCGTTGAGCAATTGCCGCTTGTATTCATGAATCCGCTTGACCTGGCAATCGAAGATTGTTTCCGGATCAATCGTCAGGCCGGAGGTCTTATTGAGCCAATTGGCGAATAGCGATTTAGCTTCGCGTTTGGCTTTGCGAAAGGCTTCCTGGAAAACCCCGTCACCAGCAAGCGCCTTGAGGTCGCTTAGCTTGGTGAGATCACTGATCCAGCCATCGCCGATAGCCTCTGTGATCACACGGGCAAGCGCGGGGTTTGCAATTGACAACCAGCGTCTGGGTGTGACGCCGTTGGTCTTGTTGTTAAAGCGATCGGGAAACAGCTCAGCCAGATCCTTAACCGTCGTTGTGCGAAGCAGTCTGGAGTGGATTGCAGCCACCCCGTTTGTGCTGTGCGAACCGACGATTGCAAGGTTGGCCATGCGAATCTTGCGCTCGGTACCCTCGTCAACGAGACTCACGCTGGTGACTAGTCCTTCGTCACCGGGAAATCTATTCCGAACGTCATCGACCAAGCGGCGATCGATTTCTAAGGCGATTTCCAATAGCCGCGGCAGCATGCGCTCAAACCAGGCGATCGGCCATTTTTCCAGGGCTTCGGGCAACAGCGTGTGGTTCGTGTAGGCCAGCGTCCTCTGGGTTAAGTCCCAGGCCGTGTCCCAGTCGAGTTGCGCGTCATCAAGAAGGATGCGCATCAATTCGAGGACAGCCATTGCCGGGTGTGTGTCGTTGAGCTGGATGGCGACTTTCTCAGGAAGCGAACTCCAATCCTCATTGTTGTGCCGGAACCGCCGCACCAGATCGGCGAGCGAACAGGCAACCAGGAAATACTCCTGCACGAATCTGAGTCCCTGGCCTTGAGTTGTGGAGTCGTCAGGATAAAGGACACGAGTGAGGGATTCGGCAGAGAGGGTTTCAGCCAGAGCGCCGACAAAGTCTCCCCCGCTGAACTCCTCGAAGTTGAAAACGTTTGGTGTCGCCGCACCCCAAAGTCGGAGCGTGTTTATGGTCTTGCCGCCATAGCCCACGACCGGGCGATCGAACGGAATGCCAATCAACGTGGTTGGTTTGCCGGGGACCGCACGCAACGTTCCTCCATGGATTTCAAAGGAGCAGTTGAGTTTCACTTCCACCCGTTCGTTCGGCCGTGTGACCTCCCACGGATCCGGACGACGCAACCAACAGTCCGCTTCTTCGCGTTGCCAGCCGTCCTGAATGGACTGTTTGAAGATGCCGTATTCGTATCGCAGCCCGTAGCCGATCGCAGGGAGCTGCAGTGTGGCCATAGATTCAAGGAAGCAGGCTGCGAGCCGCCCGAGGCCACCGTTACCCAACCCGGCGTCGGGTTCCTGCTCGAGCAGTTCGAGCCAATCAAGGTTCTTTTCCTTGATGGTTCCTTCCAGGAGCGGATCGAGCAGAAGGTTCGTGACATTGTTGGCTAACGAGCGCCCAATGAGAAACTCCATCGAGAGGTAATAGACTCGCTTGGGGTTTTTGTGCTCGTAGGTCTTCTCCGTGTGCACCCAACGCTGGGAGAGGATATCCCGCACAGAGCGAGCGAAAGCCTCAAAACGCTCGCGCGAACCTGCTGCCGTCGGATCAAGAACGTTGTCAAAGATGAGGTGTCGTTCATACAGGGCGTTGGCCGTCCCACTGAACTGAATCGGGCCACAGCCGTATCGCTGGATGAGCTCCGTGGGGTCAGAAGGTACCGTTGATGTCCTGGAGACAGATGTCTTCTTGATCCCTGTTTTCATTCTGGTTTAGCCTCCGAAATCATGAAATTGACCCGCGCACGGTTTGGGGTGCTACCAGCTTTTTCTAATGCTCCTGTGTCCTTTGAAACTTATCGTAAGAGTGAGGTAAAAGTTACTCGTAGAAATGACAGGGATGATTTACTTCGACACTTGCAAGTGAGCGACACGGATTTCATAAGTCGCTGATCACGAGAGCTTTTCGCCTTCACCGACGAATACGACTCTGGCTACGAATTAACTTTCCAGGACGCATTCTCAACGTCGTTATTGCCTGCTTCAAGCCACCTACCGCGTCGGTTGTCCTACTATCAGCGGAAACAGCGACATGCTGAACCATAGAGCGCGTCGGGTGTTCAACTTGATAGTGAATTCATTGGTTGCTGTTGACGCGAAAAGCGCCACCACTGAGCGCGCCTGGGCCCGATAAAGATAACCCGGGACGTAGGGTGCCGCCTGCCACTCGACGATGTCGTTCGGGCACTCAAAGGCGGTATCTATCCACCTGCGCCAGGGATCTTGTTCCCTGCCGCTGACCGCCGGCAGTTCGTAGTCGAGCGGCTCCCAGTAGGCGTTCAGGATAAGGTGCAGAAGCAGCCGCTCCCTGCGGAGTTCCGCGCTGAACGCCAGGCTGTGCGAGCAAGGGCGCCAGTCGGGCTCGCCAAGATGGATGCAATGCCAGGCTATGTTCGCCTCGCGGAGCAGTTGGTTTAGGCTCACACGCCCCCGCTCCGCCTCCACGTCTCGCAATAGCCGCCGTGAGCTGAGCAGTGCAACGAATCTGTGCACGTCCTTGTGTTTATCCCGCAGCGTCCAGTCGAACCAGTTCGTCTCGTCGAGCCCACGAACGACATGCTATGTTGCCGTAACAGAACCAAGCCAACCGCCACTAAATCCCGCCCGCCGCAGCCCGGTGACGACCGACGGGCAGCGGCGCATGATGTTCCAGAGTAGGCCGGTGCGGTAGTTCTCAATCATTAACACCACCGGCCCTTGATCGATTCCGAAGTGATACGGCGTGACCCACCGACCGGTCGGGCTATCCTTCACAGCAAACGATTGATTGAACGACGGCTTGAAGCCATATTTTCCCGTCATCCCCAGGTCCATGCGGGCAAATTGCTGCACGGTCGGCATGACGATTTCAGGAGCAAAGGGCAGCGAGGCAACTACAACCCACGGCGCGACGGTGCCATCGTCGGGACCGAATGGGGCGCCTCGAGCGCAGTAATCGAAAAACTCACGTTCGACGCCGTTGACCTCACGCTTTACCCAACCTGGCCCGTCACATGCCGTGAATCCCCAACAGTGTTCACCGTAACCGTCGAAACTCATTGGATTACGGATCGCATACTCCTGCTGCACAAAGGTCGACTGCCGGCTATTCTCGAAGTAGTCGCTGCCGTGCTCGCGCATGAATTCGTCTTGAATACCGCGAAAGTCAATCCACATGTGCGAAAGTTGATGTGTGAAAAGCGGTCCCGAGTAAAGCAATTCACGATCGTAAATTTTCTTCCACTGGTAAGTCTCACAATAGGCACGATAACTTTCGGGGGGCAATGGATGCGTTGGGGAACCAAGTCCAAGAATGTACAGCAGCAAACCTTCGTCGTAGCCCCGGTAGCGGTGTGGAATGAATCCGCTTTCCGGGCGCCAGCCATGGGTTAAAGTCGCTCCGCCATCACATGCCCAATTCCAATCGGCACGTTGGTAAAGGGTATCGGCCAAACTTCGGATCTCAAGCTCATCGGGCGTCTCGCTATCGAAATAGGTGCCCGCTGTCAACGCGCCAGCAAGTAGAAACGCCGAGTCGATGGTGGAAAGCTCACACTGCCAAACTCTGCGGCCAGTTTCGATGTCCAGGAAATGGTAGAAAAAGCCTTTGTAACCTGAGGCGTCTGGCTCCGGGCCTTGCGGGCATGCGAGCAGGTAACGGAGTCGCTTCAAAGTGATCTTGGCGGCGAACTCGCGGTACATAACCCCACGTTCGACGATAACCGGAATTGTCGCCAGCGCCATACCGCAGGCGGCGATACTAACAGGCGCGGTTGAGTCGGTCTTGTCGCGGACCAATCCATTGTCCGGGTTGCTTTCTCGCACATAGTAGAGGACCGTGGAGATCTGCAGCAGCCCCAGATCTTTGTCTGTGAGTTGCTGATTGAGATCGTCGAGCGCATCTTGAGTTTCGGACATGAGTCATTGTTCTCCGTCAGCCCAATTGCACGCGCACGTCGTGAGTTATCGAGTCGTCTGTCAGCGTCACAGTGTTGTTCGGCAGTCGTTGCCCGTCCAACTCGACTGATCGAACGCCGCGACCTGTGCCACTCGAGTTGTCCACCAGAATTCGGTATGTCGCGGATCGATGGTGATATTCCAGTTTAAATTCGGGCCAGTTTGGCGGGACGCTTGGTTGAAAACGAACTGTCTCACCCCGTAATTGGAAACCCAGAATAGTCTCGATAGCGACGCGGTAGAGCCAACTCGCAGAGCCCGTATACCACGTCCACCCGCCGCGACCTGTGTTCGGCCAAGCGCCATACACGTCAGCACAAACCACATACGGCTCAACTTTGTAGTGCTGCACTTCATCGGGCGTCATGGCATGGTAGATAGGGTTGATGAGGTTCCAAAGTTCCAGGGCGCGGTCTCCGCGACCCTGCAACGCCGTCGCCAGGGCGACCCAGGCCGCCGCGTGGGTATATTGACCGCCGTTCTCGCGGATGCCGGGCACATATCCTTTGATGTAGCCGGGTTGAAGGGCACCCTTGTCGAACGGTGGGTCGAACAGTTGGATCAGTTTGTCGTCGACACGAACCAGTCGTTTTTGAACCGCGTCCATTGCCGATTGAACATTTGCGGCGTTTGCAACTCCGGAAATGACGGCCCAAGCCTGCGGGATGGCGTCGATCTGGCACTCATCGTTTTGAGCTGAACCCAGGGGAGTGCCATCGTCGAAATACGCTCGGCGGTACCACGCACCGTCCCAGGCGTTCGCCTCCAGAGCGACACGCAAGTTCTCGGCGCGCTCCCGGCACCAACTAGCGTCTTCCGGCTGGCTATGCTGATCAGCCAAATCTGCAAACGCGCCCAACACACTGACAAAGAACCAACCGTTCCAAACGCTCTCTCCCTTTCCGTGGGCTCCCACTTTATTCATACCGTCGTTCCAATCGCCGGTGCCCATGAGGGGCAATCCGTGCGAACCTAGCCGATAGCCATACTTCAGTGCGCGAACGCAGTGCTCGTAAACAGTGCCGGTCTGCTCGCTGACTGCGGGCAAGTTGAAGTCTTCCTCCTGCTCTTCGGTAAGTATTGGCGATGTGATGAATGGCACGACTACATCTAACAAGTCCGAGTCGCCGGTTGTCACAACATAGTGATGAACCACGAGGGGCAAGAAATAAAGATCGTCGGTGATTCGTGTGCGAACACCAACCCCGGACGGCGGGTGCCACCAATGTTGGACATCACCTTCCTCGAATTGCCGTGCCGCCGCTCGCAAGATCTGCGTCCGCGCTTCAGATGGAATACTGTAGACTAGCGCCATCACATCCTGCAGTTGATCTCGAAAGCCATACGCTCCGCCGGATTGGTAAAACGCGGAGCGGGCCCAAACGCGGCAGGCCAAGACCTGATAGATGAGCCAACGGTTGAGCATCAGGTCAATGCCTGGATCGGGCGTAGTCACGTGCAACGCATTCAGATAGTGGTCCCATTGTTGTTGGACCTGCGCCAATGCCGCATCGGCACGATGAGATTTTGTGTATTCACTAATGAGTCGATGAACATCTTCCAAACTGTCTGCCTGACCCAGGACAAAAACCTCTTCTCTCGTTTCGCCAGGAGCCAGCGTAAGTTCGGTCATAATTGCGGCGCACGGATCAAAGCCTGGACCAGCACAGTCGGACAGCCGGACAAGCCTCATAGCGGCGGGCATTGAAATCGAGCCGCGTTCCCCGAGAAATTCCGCACGGTTGGAAGTAACCGATTGCGTCGGCGAACCACAAGCCACAAATGCGATCTTCTCGGCGAAGTTGCCGGCCCAAGCATTCTGCGCTAGTATCGCGCCGCTATCCTGATCGCGTTCACAGACAACTTGGAGCGGAGCGTTTTCACGAACGGTTCCAAGAACCCATTCGGCGTAGTACGTCGCGGACAAGCGTCGGGGCAACTCACCGTCATTTCGCACAGTTAGGCGCACGATCTTAATAGGCTTGTCGACCGGGACAAAAACCGAGAGATCCTGATATAGACTACGACTGAAATGTGTGTAGCGAGTGTAGCCTTGGCCATGGCGAACAGTCACCGTTGCCGTAGGTCCCAGCGGCAAGGGCGTGGGTGTCCAGAAGTCACCGGTATCCTCGTCGCGCAAATAGATGACTTCACCTGGCGAGTCCGAAGTCGGATCATTCGACCAGGGAGTGAGGCGGTTCATTTGACTATTGCCAGCCCAACTGTAGCCCAGACCAGCTTCTGTCACTAAACATCCGAACAGCGGATTGGCCAGCACATTCGTCCAAGGGGCGGGCGGCAAGTTTGGTCTCATTGGTGACGTGCCGTCGAGAACTATCACATACTCGCGGCCATCACGCGTGAAACCTCCGAAGCCATTCCAGAAACTTAATTCCTCAGGCGGAAATGTGGGCTGCTCGACAGGCTCTGTCACGATCGCTGGAGGTAGGAGTTGCGGCGGTTGGGTAGCGCAATGATCGATCTGGTCGGCAAGTAACGCGCGGTCACCGCCAAGTACGGCCCGCGCGGCGGCCGCGAACAGGACTGCATCATCGGCGGGCACCTTGTCCGCAGTTAGAAAGAACACACCTCCCGACTTGCCGAGCATCTTGCCGGCAATCCTCGTTTCGAGTTCCGTTCGTAATCGATTGGCAGGTTCGCCAGCTCGCTCGTCCAGAATCACGAGATCCACATTCAATCCGCGGCGACGCGTATAGGTGCGCCACTGAAGGAGTTGCCGAACGATCGTCTCATCTTCGACCCGAGCGACTCGGGCCAGGACAATTGGCAGGTCACCGGAAATAGAGTACGACCATAGGCCCGGCTGCCCCAGTCGGTTGACGGCCACGGCATCAAGGTCGCGAAAACACGGGTTCGTAAAAATGACTGCCGCCGCCAATCGGTTGAACAGGGCGATTTCGGCCGGTGTGAGCTCGAGCTCCCGTAGTTCGCTCTGGCACTGGACTTTGGCCACTGCAAAGGCTCGGTCGATCGCTTCGAATTCGTGGAGTCGTTTGGCTATTCCGATGGCTGCTTCACGCGTGTCAGCCGCTCCAGTCACGTATGCGATGCGACTCGTCATTCCCGGTTCGAGGCTGACGCGCCGACGCAAGCTGAAGATCGGATCGAGCACCGCACCTGTGGTCCGCGACAAGCGAGTCCCCGGATCCAAGGCGGCGGGATTGGCCGGCGTGCGACCACGTCCGAGAAATCTCATTCGATCCGTCTCGTAATCAATCTCATCACTGGCCGATACGCTCGCCACCGAAGCGTGAATCGCCCAGACTGGATGTTCGTTCGCGCCGCGGGGTCGGCGTCGGGCCAAAAGTGCGCCGCACGCTGGATCGAATTCCGTCTCTAGAAAGAGCTTTGCGAAAGCAGGGTGGGCCTGATCGGCACGACGCGCATTCAGACACACCTCCGCATAGCTCGTCACTTCGAATTCGCGGTCGCGAAGGCCGTGATTGACGAGCGTCACCACGCGTATTTCGGCATCTGCGTCCGGCACAACACAAACAGCGCAGCGGGTCTCAACATCGCCATCCCATCGACGAAACTCGGCGCGATCGGGATGAAACTCCGATGCACATTTATCAGCGGCCTTAGGCAACGGTTGAATGCCAATCGACCACATGCTGTCTTCAGTGAGGTCACGGACGTAATAGAACTGGCCCCAGCAGTCGCGCGTGCCA
>DASXRU010000236.1:0-19546 GCA_036506395.1 Pyrinomonadaceae bacterium
GGACATTGGGCCGGGACTCACCACTTCGGATCTAACTGTTTCCAGAGGGGCGGGGCAGAGCGTCAGCGTCTTTGCCGGAGCCACAGGTGCGCACGGCATGAACTTCGGTTGGGATGAAGCGAATCAGCGGGCGTTTGTGAATGCGCCGGTGCAGAGTCCGATTACCTTCACGCACGGCGGCGTCAGCGAGCGCATGCGGATCACCACCAACGGCAACATCGGCATCGGCACGACCAATCCGGCGACGAAGCTGGATGTGGCGGGCAACATCAACGCCTCGACGCAGTACAACATCCGCGGATATCGCGTGTTGAGCATATCGGGAAGTGGTGCAGCGCTAAACACCAACACCTTTCTGGGAGCGGGGGCGGGACCAGCTGCTAACACGGAGGCGGTCAACAACTCCTTCTTCGGCGAGCGGGCGGGCACTGGCAACACGACGGGCAGCCAAAACTCCTTCTTTGGCACGAGGGCGGGATTTAGCAACCGTGGCTACTACAACTCCTTCTTCGGATTTGAAGCAGGCTTCAGCAACAATACCGGCAGGGAGAATACTTTCATCGGAGAGGGTAGCGGCGCTTCGAACACTTCTGAAGACAACAACACCTTTATCGGCGCTCTCTCAGACGGCGCGGCTGGCATCACGAATGCAACGGCCATCGGTTATAACGCAAGAGTTACTCAAAGCGATTCCTTAGTCCTCGGTGACGGCGTTAAGGTCGGCATCGGCACGACCGCGCCTGCCGCCAAACTACACGTAAGCAACACCGCATCGCCAACGGTCAGGGTTGATAGCACCTCGGCAATCGGAACGTGGTTACAACTCATCAACACTTCAACCGGCGGGCGCGACTGGAACCTCATCTCGTCGGGCAGCGGGAACGGCGAAGGCGCGGGCAAGATCTTCTTCTACGATGGATCAGCCTCGGCAACCAGATTGCTCATCGACGCGAGCGGCAACGTCGGCATCGGGGCGAACGCGCCAAATGCGAAGCTGCAAGTCACCGGCGGCGACGCCGCCATAAGCACACAGGGCAATGGCCTGATCCTCAGAGCCACGACTGGACCAAACTGCTATCGCCTAACAGTGGACAGTGGCGGTCTGCTGGTGACGGCGCTGGTGCCCTGTCCCTAGTCGCAACTTGCAATCGTTCTTCAATTAGAGAGGAGTCTGTTATGCCGGTTTATATGGTTGAGCGCAGTCTGCCGGGAATCGAGATGGACCAACTGGCTGCCGCGCAGAAGGCAGCGATCGAAACGAGCAATCAGTTCACAGCCAACGGTAAAGGCGTTCGCTACATCCGCACGACTTTCGTGCCTAACGAGGCGCACTGCATGTGTCTCTTTGAAGCGGATAACGCAGACCTGGTCAGAGCAGTAAACGAAGCGGCGCAGATTCCCTTCACGAGGATCGTTGAGGCTCTTGATCTGACGCCTCGGTGAGGTCCGCTAAAGGCAAACCGATCTTGCGGAGAGGAAACGGGCAAAGGCCCAAAGCCTACTTCAGTTGAAAGCTGCGCGCTATTAAGTCTGTCTGGTTGCGGATGCGGGCAAGTTTGTCGCGCGAGCCGGTAAAGCGCAGCGCATAAATTGTGTGGCTGTCAGCCTGCAGGTAGTAAGTGCGTCCCTCCATCGGCTTACCGGCGGCGGTGAATTCGAAAGAGATGGTGACGCCATTCAAACGACCGGAAAAACGTTCTTCCTTACCGTCAATATAACCGGGAAGGAAACGGACCCTCTGTTCCTGATCGCGTCTGGCGAACTCAGAAATAGTTAAACCTGACTCAAGCATGTCTTTGCGTATGCGCAAATGGCCATCGTTGCGGTCACCGTAAATGAATTCGGCATGTTGGTGACTGACATCAGGTTCTGCGACCACGCGCCACGTTGACGAAGGCAGCTCCAGGCGATAATCAACCTTGTCACTGGTAAAAGTTTGCGTTTGGGCCAGGGCCACCAAAGAAGCAAACATAAAAGCGGCAATAAGGAGGGTAAGACGGGACATTGATTTCATAACTCCTGTTGGGGATTTCATAACTCCTGTTTAGCTGTTGAGCGGTCGGGATCCTTCAGTAGCTCCGGCGGTGCTAAGAATACTCCAGAATTCGAGCATTTGGTTACTGCTTGGATGCGTGCGAGTCATCCCCTGTTGTCCTGTTAAGCGGCATTCCCGGTGGATTGCCCCAAAGCGGCGCGCTGAATTTGAATCAGCCGCTCGATCCCCTCCCCGCCCAGCGCCAAAAGCAGGTCCAGTTCCTGGCGCGAAAAAGGCGATCCCTCCGCGGTGCCCTGCACTTCGATGAAGCGACCGTCACCCGTGCACACCAGGTTCATATCAACTTCCGCCGCCGAGTCTTCCGTGTATTTCAGATCGAGCAGCGGGCTCTTTTCCACGATGCCGACACTTACCGCTGCTACTTCTGTGGTCAACGGGTTGCGCGCGATCTTTCCCTGAGCTAGAAGATGGCGGCACGCAAGCGCCAGCGCCACGTAAGCTCCGGTGATCGCCGCCGTGCGCGTGCCGCCATCAGCCTGCAGCACATCGCAGTCAAGCGTTACGGTGCGTTCGCCCAGCGCTTTCATGTTGGCCACGGAGCGGATGCTGCGTCCAATCAGGCGCTGGATTTCGTGGGTGCGCCCGGAAAGTCCACCACGCCCTGTCTCGCGCGGCGTGCGTTGGGCGGTCGCGCGCGGCAGCATTGCATACTCAGCCGTGATCCAACCTCGTCCGCGCTGGCTGCGCAGATGCGGAGGCAATTTGTCTTCAACCGTGGCGACGCACAG
Organism: Pyrinomonadaceae bacterium; assembly: GCA_036506395.1. Lineage (GTDB taxonomy): Bacteria > Acidobacteriota > Blastocatellia > Pyrinomonadales > Pyrinomonadaceae > DASXRU01. The sequence goes on from DASXRU010000236.1 coordinate 2,785, forward strand.
TACCCGTGTCTGTCCGACTTCGATCAAGGCAGAGCCTTCGGCGTGCGGCAGGTAATCCGGGATTATCTTTACAGCCCGCAATTCATTTGCGGCGCGGCCGTCAGAACGTACGTAGCTCATCATGCCCCCAAACTTCCACGGCTTCCAAAACCGAAGGCGGATGACCGAGAAACCTCTCCGCTACTCGGGCAAAGCGCTCAGCCGCGTCGGTCACATAAAAGTGGTCCAGATCATCGCACAGACGCCGCTCGCGCGCACGATCTTCCAGCGGGGCATGAGCGCGAGCTGAATCCATCAACCAGTTTTCAACGTCCTGCGCCGCCGCCTCTCCGGAGTCAATCAGCGTCACTTCATCACCTATAGCTTCCTGGATCACCTGCCGCAAGATCGGATAGTGGGTGCAGCCCAGGACCAGTGAATCAATGCCCCTTTGCTTCAGCTCGGAGAGATATTCGGCGGCGACAGTACGGGCCACGTCGCTCTCGGCCCAGCCTTCTTCGGCGAGCGAAACAAAAAGCGGGCAGGCACGCTCAATCACAATGGCTGCTGCGTCAAGTTTTTGGATCGCATTTGAATAGACTCCACTTTGCACGGTGGATTCGGTAGCGATCACGCCAATGCGTTTCCCGGCCGATGAGTTTGAAATTCTGCCTGAAATGTCGATAGCCTGGCGCGCTCCGGGTTCGATCACCCCCACCACCTCAACCCTGACCGCATCGCGGATCGCGGGCAACGCCAGCGCCGAAGCCGTGTTGCACGCAACGACCAATAACTTAATGCCGTGCGCTTCCAGGAATCGCGCATTCTCGACGGCGTAGCGCTCGACTGTGGCCAGCGACTTGGTTCCGTAAGGCACGCGCGCCGTATCGCCGAGGTAGACGAAGTGTTCATCCGGCAGACGCTCGTGCAGCGCGCGATAGACGGTCAGCCCGCCGACGCCGCTGTCGAAAATGCCTATGGGAAGGGAGTTCATTGCCAATTTCCGATTGCCAATTTCCGATTTGGAAGTTTTTGATCCGGACTGAAATCACCCGAGCAGCTTTTCTTTCGCCCCGTAAATTGGAAATCGGCAATCGGAAATTGGCAATGATTTTGGTGGAGGCGCCGAGAATCGAACTCGGATCCAGAAGCCAACGCCGAAGGAATCTACATGCTTAGTCGCTTCTCTTTCTCGCCCGGACAACTAATGTCGCCCGGACAAAAATTCGCTCTGTGCCGAGTAAGTGAAGCGACAAGACCTCGGCAAGAGCTAGCCCGACTTTGTTCTCGCCCATTCCCACGGACCGAAGGAATGGGCCAGCTCATCTAAGGTGACATCTCCATCCGCGCGCATGAGCAACTTGCGGCGGAGACGCTCGGTGCCTAATTAGGCAGCGAGAGCCAATTCATTGTTATTGGCAATTGTTTTTCCCTACGCGTTTTAACGAGCTGCATAGAGTAGCCCGGCATGCATCACAATCAACGTCAGGAGCTCCTGTCGAAGCCTGTCGCCCCCGTTTGCGAAGCGGTTCGATTATAACAAAAGGGGCGCGTAATCCCCACTTGCCGCAAGGCCGGGTACTGCTTCAGTTTGGTTGGAATAACCACAACGCGCACCCTAGAAGCGCCAAAGGCGCGAAATGTGAAAGCCTGGGCCAACGGCCCAGGTAAAGTACGTTAAGGATTCCAAGCGCTGAAGGCGCGAAATAGATCTCGTTCTTATTATTTCGCGCCTTCAGCGCTTATTGGTTTAAAAAGATCACAATTTTCCTGGGGCGCCGCCCCAGGCTTTTTCATTTCGGGCCTTTGGCCCTCAGCCCTGCTGCCAGTGAGCGCCCTCTCAGGCAAATGGCCGAACTGCATCAGTGCCCGACGGCCGGGTACTGGTTCAGTTTGAAGTGAGACGTGTTCTCATTCACACCTGGCTTCAGTCAGCCAGGTGGTGGAATGCCAGCCACTTTCACTGAACCGTTTCTAACGGTTTCATCTGCTTATGGCACTGTTACGAAAGAGTAAACCGTTGAAACGGTTCTGCGTCTTGATAGAAGCTGCGTGGTCACCGGGCTGAAGCCGCGGTGTGAATGAGAGGTCGGAAATGAAAGTAAGAACCAGCACTCACTCGTAGCGTTGTTGGGCAAAGGATGGCTTCCTTGGTAAACTGCCCGTAGAGGATTTTATGAGCAAGCCAGAAAACGAGCCTTTGGAGAATGTGATTTCCGACCAGACTGGTCAGTTTGATCTGCGGTTTATCCTGTGGCGCCACTTCTGTGCGGAAAATAATTTGCCTGTCGAAACCCTGCCCAGCCAGCTTAGCGGCGAGATGAAGGACAAGTGGGACGAGTTGAAATCCACCAAGTTGCGAGGCCGCTAATCTTCCTTACTGCAATCAGAATCGGCCGCCACGCGCAAGCGAGTATGCCCCGGTAAGAAAAGGGTTGGTGCGGCGCTCCTGGCCGATAGTAGTGACCGGGCCGTGGCCGGAATAAACCTCCACCTCATCACCCAGTGGCAGCAGCTTATTCATAATCGAGTCCATTAATTGCTCAGGCGATCCACCCGGCAAATCCGTTCTGCCGATTGAACCCGCGAACAGCACGTCACCGACAAACACCTTATTCTCCTTTTCATTGAACAGCACCACGTGCCCCGGCGTGTGGCCCGGACAGTGAATCACTTTGAATTCGAGCTCGCCAACCTGATAAGACTGCCCGTCGCTCCAATACTCATCAACCTTTGGCGGCTGCTCATAATCGAAGCCCAGCACGGACCACTGCGATCGCGGAATCCCGATCCATTCCGGTTGTTGCGGCAGCTGGTCATAGATGAACTCGTCAGCCGGATGGATGATGATCTTTGCCTCCGGCTTCAGTCTTTTTAAGGCTGCCACCCCACCCACGTGATCCATATGAGCGTGGGTGCAACCAATGGCCTGCAGCCGAAACCCGTGTTTGTCGATCGCGCCAACAATACTTTCCGAATCATCGCCTGGATCGATGCAGATCGCTTGCTTGGTTTTTTCGCAGCCTACGACGCGCGTGTGTTGCTCAAAGGCAGTGACGGTTATTTGTTCTATGATCATTACAAGGATTCCAAAGGCAGAAGCTGATACAGTTTTGCCTAGCTGAATTGCGCTAGCTGCCGTCCCGCTGGTTGTACTTAGGGCAAGCGCTCAAATTGCATTACTACCAACAGGCAGAGCGAGAGCACTTTTCTGCATCCAAAAGAGTATAATTCCTGCTAGGAATTTCCGCTATTGAACGGGGTTTTCGGGACTATGCCACTTAGCGCAACAGCCACCTCACTCGCTGAGGTTTTAGACACAATGACCGCCGAAGGCGCGGCAGAGTTGACCGAGCACTTGCCCGGCAACGCGCTGAAGTGCTACGCGTGCGGTCATCGCTGTCTGATTAAAGAAGGCAAGCGCGGTATCTGCAAGGTTCGCTTCAATGAAGGCGGTCACCTGCGCGTGCCCGTCAATTATGTCGCCGCGCTGGCTTGCGATCCGACAGAAAAGAAACCGTTCTTTCACGCAATGCCGGGTTCGGATACCTTGACGTTCGGCATGCTCGGCTGCGATCTGCATTGCGCGTACTGCCAGAACTGGCTGACGTCGCAAGCGCTGCGCGATGATGCTGCGGGTACTGCGCCCACAATCGTCACGCCGGAGCGACTGATCGCGATGGCCAAAGCCTATGGTGCTTCAATGGTGGGAACCAGTTACAACGAGCCGTTGATAACTGCGGAGTGGGCCGTGGAGGTTTTCCGAAAAGCCAGGCCGGCAGGTTTTAGAACGGCGTTCATCTCAAACGGCAACGCCACTCCGCAGGTACTCGACTACATCCGCCCCTGGACGGATTGTTACAAGATCGATTTGAAGTCGATGGGCGACAAGAACTACCGGCAGCTCGGTGGTGTGGTGGATAACATTCTCGATACGGTGAAGATGGTCCATGAGCGCGGCTTCTGGGAAGAAATTGTCACCCTGGTAATTCCCGGCTTTAATGATTCGGAAGATGAACTGAAAAGTGCCGCGGATTTCATCGCCTCTGTTTCACCCGATATCCCATGGCACGTGACTGCTTTTCACCAGGATTATCACATGAAGGAGAATGCCAATACGACAGCGGAACAACTGGTCCGAGCTTGCGAGATCGGGCGCGCCGCAGGATTGCGTTACATCTATGCGGGAAATCTTCCCGGAAAAGTGGGGCGATGGGAAAACACTTACTGCCCCAACTGCGACGAGTTACTGGTGGAGCGTTACGGCTATGTAATTCGGCAGATGAAAGTTACACCGGAAGGAAACTGCCCGGCGTGCGCCACCACGATCCCCGGCATCTGGTCCTAGCAAATCAGAGGTCAGAAGTCAGAGATCAGAACGGGCGTCCACCGAAAGCAAGGGCACGACCTGAGGTCGTGCCCTTGTTTGTGGAGTTGGGTCACGTCGCGAATGATTAGCGCCGCGAATCTCTCTAGGGTGAAATTCCGAGTGTGGGCGCGTTGCTGCTCACCACGCCACGCAAAGTAACTGTCAGCGGTAAATCGCCTGGCGGCAAACCATCAGGCAATCGTACGACGATATAAGAAGCATCCAGACCAGTCACTCCCAATACCGTTCCCACGTTTTCGACCAACAAAGGAAATCCTGCCGCTTGCACGGTGAGGATCGACGGATCGGGCTGGCTCAATCCCAGGTTAGAGGTAAAGATAATCACGCGGGTATGGCGATCCGCGCTAAAGTTATGATCCGTGAGAATAGGAAACGGTCCGCGCACCTGCGTGACTGAATCGAGCGCCAGCGCGCGGTTTACAGTGCCCTCCTCAATGAAGATCACGGGAGCAGCCGGGTTTGGAGTTGGCGTCGGTGTTGGAGTTGGCGTCGGCGTTGGGGTAGGCGTCGGAGTCGGTGTTGGAGTCGGGGTCGCTTCTGCCTGCCAGAAGCCGCCGGTCACGGAGAGCTGGCCGTTGCTGGAGCTCGAGGTTGTTCCTGCCGCCGTTTGGCCAATCGTGCCTTCGACTTTTATGACGGCGCCCGTGCTAGTTGTGCCGGTGCTCGTTCCGCCGCCGCCGGCGATGACAGATTGATCGATGGTGATGCCGGCCTGCGGATCTACCAGCGTGGTGGTCGATGACTCCGTTGGCTCTTGAGACGTTATGTTTGCTGAGTGAACTGCGCTAACTGATTCTCGCCGGATCGAGCTGCGCGATGCTGCCCAGGCCCCAACCAACCCCAGCAGGCAGCAAGCGAGCAACACAAATGATTTTCGACGTGCGTGTTTCATTCTTGCGAAAACATTGACTACTGTGACCGGAGCGTTGCGCCCGCAATGAGCGCGAAGACGTGTCATCAACGAAAGGCTGCCAACTTGACGACATTGTTACTGTCGAAATTCGCCACCCAGATAGTCGCACCGTCAAAAGCGACTCCCCGAGGATTAGTGCCGACCGCAAACGTCTCCTTAAGAGCGCCGTCGCTCGCTCGGAGCTTTGTGACATTGTTGCTGCTGAAATTCGCCACCCAGATATTCACTCCGTCAAAAGCGACTGCAAGGGGACCAGTCCCGACCGCAAACACCGCATTAAGAGCACCGTCGCTGGCGCGCAGCTTTGTGACATTGCTGCTGCTGCCGTAATTCGCCACCCAGATATTCGCCCCGTCAAAAGCGACTGCCTGGGGACCAGGCCCGACCGCAAACGTCCCCTGAAGAGCGCCGTCGCTCGCTCGGAGCTTTGTCACATTGTCGCTGCCGGCATTCGCCACCCAGATATTCGCACCGTCAAAAGCGACTCCCTGAGGATTAGTGCCGGCCGCAAACGTCCCCTGAAGAGCGCCGTCGCTTGCTCGGAGCTTTGTCACATTGTTGCTGTTTTTATTCGCCACCCAGATATTCACACCGTCAAAAGCGACTCCGATGGGACTTGTGCCGACCGCGAAAGATTTGGGACCTAATAGGTCCCAGCGCAGTGAGCCAAGCAGCCCTAAATTGCTAGTCGTGTGTGCGGTAACATTCGTTAATCCGGAACCGTCGCCGCTGATTATGCCTGTGAGTTTGATGTTGCCGACGACATCAAGTTTTTCGTCTGGAGCTCCGTTTCCAATTCCAACATTGCCATTTGGCAAGATGGTAAATCTGCCACCCGGAAGAAACGGTGCATCGACTTGGAAAGAACCGTTGGAACTAAGCGAAAGACTCGGCGTTTCGGGATCGATAAAGCCGTTGGCTTCAATACGCAGTGCGCCTCCAAGGTGTCCGCTACCGCCGATATCAAAGCTTGCCTTGGGCTGGGTCTTAGTTGTGTTCTGAATGTAGTCTGGACTCCCAGCCGGAAGGTCAGCGGCTAATAATCGCGAACTCGTCCAGTTAGTGCCATTGCTGCGGAGGAAATTGCCCGCCGTTCCCGCGGAGTCTAGTCCAGTCCCGCCTCTAGCGGGAAGGAGCGTGCCGCTTGACACGTTGCCGGCGTTCAAATTCGTTAGGTTTGAGCCGCTTCCGTTCAGCGCTCCCGAAAGCGTCAAGTTCACCGCTGATAGTGTTCCGCCAACTGACTCATTGCCGCCCACATTCAGGCCTGCGTTGACAGTAAGGTTATTACCGACGGTGCCGTTGCCGCTGATATTAAAGTTGCCGGCCTGTGGAGAAGTGCCGTTCTGAATGTAATTTAAACTTCCGGCAGTCGGCGGCCGGGCATCACTCAGACGTGAGTCCGTTGTCACGACGTATTGATTTGCCGCCACGCCGCCTAACTGTGTGGCGTTGGTCGCCACATCAGCCGCCGCGGCGTTCGCGCTTCGGATCGCGTACGGGTTTGAATTAATCGGCTGACGAGGTGCAAGTGGAACGAATGACTCGCTGCTATTGTGCCGCACGCTGATTTCCAGGAAACGATTCGCTCCCGGAAAAACGCCCGCGCCAAAATCAAGCAAAACGGTGAACGCGCCATTCGCCACACTGACGGCATTGCCGTTAGCCACCGTGAAATTCAGGGTGACCGGCGTCGGCTGTGGCTGCTGATTGCCGTTGACATCGAAGACTTTGAACTGCATCTCGTACGTACCGGTCGGCACTGCGCCACCGTCGCTTAGCTTGCCTTGATAGGTGAAAGCGGTTGTTTGCGCGAAGGCTGACGAGCAGCAAAGCAAGTACAAAAGCAAACTCAAAAAAGAGAGTTTCAGTTGTTGGTTACTCATTGAATTTCAAACCTCCAAAATGCTCATGTGAACTCGTGTGACAGAGCCCGGAGCGGCAGCGATGGGATCAATCACTCAATTTCGCGCTACGATCCGGTCGCTATCGCTCGCGGTTCTGACACGACAGCTCGCGGTTCTGAGAGGGAATTGACGCACACCCACAACCGTCCGTCCGGCGTCTCGACGAAGTGAACGTGTCCAGCTTCCACTCGCTGGTTGACCGTTCGCACTGTGACCTGGGTCATTGCTGCCGCTTCTTCGGGCGTGATCATCGGCGCCACGTCTCCACAGGCCGAACACCAGGTGCTGGCTAGCCGCTGGCGATGATTGACGGCGTAAATCATCTCATCAACCTCAATCGTGATTTCAGTGCGTTTCCTCTTCATTCAATATCTGGCGGCGTCAAAAAGATTGCTTGCTCGCCATCCGCCGTGAGACTAAAATATGGGCCGCATCCCGACCTTCCCCGCCGGGTTTACCTGTTCGCCCCTGAAGCGGCGACGAGATTAGGCGCAGCGTGGCAATAAAGTCTTTGGAAATTTCTCGGAAAATTCTCCAAATGTTCTCCGTCCGGCTATGAGCAAGGAAATCAATCACATCTACGAATTCGGTGAGTTCCGTTTGGAGACTGCCGAGCGGCTCTTGCTTCGCAACGGCCAGCCGATTTCACTCACGCCCAAAGCATTCGAAACGCTGCTGGTCTTAGTTAGGAGCGGCGGACACTTGGTTGAGAAGGACGAGTTGATGAAGCAGGTTTGGGCCGACGCCTTCGTCGAAGAAGCGAACCTGGCGCGGAACATCTGGGCGCTGCGCAAAGCGCTGGGTGATGACAACGGCAAACACCTCTACATCGAAACAGTTCCAAAACTGGGCTACCGGTTTGTCGCGCCGGTTACGGAACTGGTGAACGAGACCAATGACGTTTTGATTCAGCGGCGAGTAAGAGCGCGCATTGTCAGCGAAGAGGAAGAGTATCCGGACACGCCAATGGGCGCGATCGAAGCGAAAGTACCGACGCGACTGATTGCCCAGATGACAGCGTCAAGTCTCGCGACTGTGCGAAACCGCAGACTTAGAAATGCGGCGCTGGCCATTGGCGGTCTGGTTGCCGCTACCGTGATAGTCGGCTTGCTTATTCGCAATGGCCGCTCAAGGCCTTCCCCGAAAACTATCGAATCGGTGGCGGTCTTGCCGTTTACCAACCTGACCAATGACCCAGAGTTAGACTACGTCTCGGATGGAATCACGGAGAACCTGATCAATCGTCTTTCGCAGAAGTCTCGTCTGAAGATAATCGCTTATAATTCGGTCTTCCGTTATAAAGGAAAAGAGATTGATGCCCAGGAGGTCGGGAAGGCTTTTGGTGTGCAGGCGCTCTTAGTCGGAAGAGTAACGCAACGCGGGAATGAGCTGTCGGTTAGCACCGAACTGATCGATGTGCGTGACGGCAGCCACATTTGGGGAGATCACCGCGAACGCACAGTTACCGACCTCAGATTCCTTCAGCAGGAGCTAACCCAGGATGTTACGGACAGTTTGCATTTGCAGTTTACAAGTGACGAGCAAAAGGAAGGAGCCAGACGTTACACCGATGATACAGAGGCTTACCAGAACTATCTGAAGGGTCGATACTTTTGGAACAAGAGAACTGAAGCCGGTTTACGGAGAGGCATCGAGTATTTCCAAAAGTCAGTTGAGCGTGATCCAACCTATGCGCCGGCCTACGCGGGCCTGGCTGACTCTTACATCATCCTGGCGAACTGGCGTTTCGCGCCGTCGGCCGAGGCTTACGAAAAGGCCCGCGCCGCGGCGCTGCGGTCGCTGGAACTCGATCCGCAGCTTGCCGAGGCAAAGACCTCGCTCGCCTACACTACCTTGCTCTATCAGTGGGATTGGAACGGCGCCGAACAGGAATTTCGCGAAGCGATTGCGCTCAATCCAAATTATGCTTCGGCGCATCACTTCTACAGTATTTGTCTGTTGACCGCAGGCCGGCAGGCAGAAGCCCTCGCTGAGATTCAACGCGCGCAGGAACTCGATCCATTATCGCTGATCATCACTTCGGTGCACGGCTGGATCTACTACGAAGGCCGACAATTCGATCAGGCGACCGACTACTTCAGGAAGACGCTGGAGATGGATTCGCAATACGTTCCGGCTTTGTTGGATCTCGGCGACTGTTACCTGCGACGCGGCGACAATCAGAAGGCGATGGAACAGTTCGAAAAGGCGCGAGACGCCGGCGGAGACACCAGCCGAACGTTGGCGGACATTGCGCAGGCCTACGCGCTGTCCGGGCAAAGATCGTCGGCGCTCAAAATTCTGGATCAGATCGAACAGTCCTCGAACGCCCGCTTTGTTTCTCCGTGGGACCTTTCTTTTGTTTACGCGGCGCTGGGTAACAAGACACGAGCAATACAGCTTTTGGAAAAGGCGACGGACGAAAAAGTCGGCTGGGTCATCTCATTGGGAGTTGAGCCCGGGTTTGATTCACTTCGTGACGAGCCGCGATTCCAAAAGCTGAAAGTCCGGGTGGGAATTCCGGTGGCGAAGAGTTAATTACGAGCCGGTAAGGCTCTGCTCTTCGCTTCCAACCAAAAAGACAGATTTGCAATCTACGAAATCGCCATAGAAATCACTGCGGTTCTTAAATAAGATAATCGTCAGCCTTCCAGCCAAGTCGTCGCGACATCAATATTGACTAATTTCCATTAGGCGAGCTTTGTCTGGTCGGGCGATTCGACAAATCTTCGTCGAAAACCAAAAAGCGTTGCCCGCCAATCTGCTTGTAACTAAACTGGTGCGATGAGGTGATCGCGTGGCTGACTCTCCGACCAAAACCCTGGAGTTCCTCGAATCGACCAAAGTCTTCTCTGGTCGTGTTTTCGACTGTCACGGTCGACACCGTGCGCGAGGGCGACCAGACCTACGTTCGCGAAGTTGTTCATCATCCTGCTAGGGCGTTGTTTTCGGCACTGGCGAAACGGCCGGCTTGGGCCGAATTGTCGGTGATGGTTTGGCCACTGCCGGCGAAGCCTTCGCAGCAGGCGAGGCAGTAGTTAGGGCCGGTGATGCTTTGGGGGTCGGTGATCCCTTGGGGGTCGGTGATCCTTTGGCGGCGGGCGATGCGGCCGGCGTCGGATTCATGACTTTCACCGCCGCGGACGCCACTAATTTCCATTCGCCATTACGTCGGCCAAAGGTGTCGACAAACCGGTACTCTCCACTAATGTCCATCGACTTGCCGTCTGAGGTTTTGTATTTTCCGCCTTTGATAACGCTGCGGCCGCTGGCTACTGCGGCGTTTGCATCCAGCACGGTTACTTTCAAATCCGCGATTTCCCAGGAATCGGCAGACAGGTTTCCCGCTGCAATGTCTTTAAGATCCTGCTCCTTGGTAGTCAAAGAGCCATCGGGGGGCACCGAGATAATATCATCGGCCTCCACCTTTCGAACTGCCTCCGCGTCCCGCTCTTTCATGACCCGCGGCCAATCGTTTTCAATGCGCGTTAGTTCCGCCGTGATTGCCGCGGTATCGGGCGGCGTTTCCCTGGGCGCGCTGGCCGGGGCATTGTTAGCTGGTTCTCCCGCGGGCTGGCAACCCGTTTGGATGAAAACCATGAGGGCCACCACCGGCAGACCCACTGTGAACAGAATTCGTTTCATTCGTGCAGACTCCTTTGAGAGAGAATTAATAAATCAGGGCTTCAGTGGTGAAAAAGATAGAATGCTTCTATTCCAAATTGGGCGGCTAGTCAATAGCAATCGGCCTATTGACTTGCCGTCCCTCTTGGAATATCGTTCGACGTTGTCAGAGCAGTTCGAGGGCCCGCCGCTCAAGCGGTTCAGCCTCGCAAGAGTTATCAGACTTTCTGAAAGTCCTTCCGCTCGGTAGCCCTAACTGGACACATTTCTTCGAGAGGAGCCTCCAATGTTTGCTGTTTTAAAAGCACCTTTCCAAGCAAAACTTGCCCGCCTGTTCATTTTGGCGGCCGCCTGTCTGGTTCTTGTAGCCCCAGGTTCGCAGGCGCAAAGATCCCGCGACGCCAGCCCCCAGGCCGGTGGTGAAGACCCTGCCTTCAATGAGTTCAAGGGAGTGCGCATTGGAATGACGGCAGATGAGACCCGGAAGAAGCTTGGCGACGCCAAAGACAAATCCGATGACCAGGACTTTTACCTCTTTGGAGAAAAACTGGCGGCCCAGGTCCTGTATAAAATGCACAAGGTAGTAGCTATCTCGATTGACTTCATGGGCGGCCCAAATGATGCTCCGAGTCCGAAACAAGTGCTCGGCGCCGATGTCGAGGCAAAGCCAGACGGTTCGATATACAAGCTGGTACGCTATCCGAAAGCCGGCTACTGGGTCTCCTACAATCGCACCGCCGGCGATTCACCTCTGGTCTCAATCACCATGCAGAAGATCGATCAGTAGCGAAAGCTCCGGCCAACTAATGGCTTGTCTTAATCCAGACTGAACCTTCACGCGTTCTGAGGAACTGCACCTTATGGTGCCGCACCTGCACGATCTGGCATAGCAATCTCCATCCAGTTTCGAAACTCATCAGACCCCCAATGACTGTCTTGCTGGAACGTCACGCTGTCGTTCGTTAATCATAGGTTCGGACTGATATCGTCCGATGTCCTGGCTTCGGCGCCGGCTCAATTGCCGTGGGGTGTTTTGCGGCTCCCTTTCCGGCCACCGACGCCTTACCATTCTCAGGACACTTAACCGCCCGGCCGCATTCCGGCTTTAACTTTCCAATACAACTTCAATTTCGGACTACGCATTCGTTCGGGGCACAAGCTTTGCTTTTGCGTCTGGCAACGACAAAACCCTCGCTTTTCAAAGCGGCGTGTCGCTTCGTTGGACTCTCCGCGCGTCGAAGGTGATTGCACATTTTCTGGTCAGTCACCAAGCCAAAGTCTCGGTTCAAAAAAAGGAGAAACCCCATGCGTATCAAAGCGATTCCAGCCACACTTCTCTCCCTTTTGATGGTCCTGCTTGCCGCCGGCATAAGCGCAGGCGCCGCCGACGAGAGCGAAGACGAATATGACGTAACCGCGCGCGTGATCCGGATCAGCTTGATCAAGGGTGACGTCAGTGTGAAGCGACAGGGCACCGAGGAATTGGAAAGCGCAAAGATTAACCTCCCGCTGGTGGAAGGGGACATGCTAACCACAGGGAGTGACGCGCGTGTGGAAATTCAAATCGATGCCCGCAACTTCGTACGCGTCGCAGGGGATTCAGTGTTGAAGATCGTGACGCTGCGCAACGAAGGCATCGCTCTTAGCCTTTCGCGTGGTACTGCAGTCGTTCGCCTGGCGCGTCTTGATCGCGATCACGAATACTTTGAAGTCGATGCGCCGAAGACAACCATTGCGGCGGAAACCAAAGGCCTTTATCGCATCGATGTCGAGCAGAACGGCCGCGTGCAGGTAACAGTGCGCGAAGAGGGCCGGGCCCGTATCTATTCTGAAACTTCGGGCTTTGTCGTGCGCGATGGGCATAGTGCGACGCTGGAATCTGTGGCCGGCGACGAAGGCGATTGGCACTTTGCTTATGCGCCGGCGAAAGACAGCTGGGACGATTGGGTAACCAGCCGCGAAGCAGAGCTGACAGCTCGCCTGCGATACGATGACCGCGTTCGGTATTACGATTCCGATGTCTGGGGCGCGGAAGAACTGGACGCTTATGGTGATTGGGTTTACGCCAACGACTACGGTTGGATCTGGCGGCCGCACGTTACCGTAATCAACAACTACAACAACTGGGCGCCTTATCGCTACGGGGAATGGACGTGGTGCCCGCCATACGGCTGGACCTGGGTGGGACAGGAGCCATGGGGTTGGGCGCCTTATCACTACGGCCGCTGGGTCAATTACAACAACTATTGGGCCTGGTGTCCGCGCATCCGCAATCAACATCGGAGCTGGTGGCGACCGGCGCTGGTGGCTTTTTTCTCAATCAACCTCAACTTTGGTTCAGAGGTCTGCTGGTACCCGCTTTCGTACCATCAGCGCGATCCGCGCTCCCGTCACTACGGGCGCCACGATTGGGATCCGAGACGACGCCGAGATGACGATGATGATCGGCGCCGACACTACTGGCGCGCAGTCACTGGTATGCGCGAACGGGATTTCGGCAGGGGAGGTCCGAGATCCCATCCAGCCGACCCGGGAGTGGCACGACGCGTGGTCGATGCTGATCCGTTACCCGGCGATTTACCAGTTAGACGTTCGTTCAGACCGAATGGTACAGATCCGGGATCAGACAGAACCGGGCGTGGCGAAATTGCCCGTCGTGGCCGGATGCCGTCGTTGCCTGAACGTCCCACGGGCGCCGCGGAACGCACTCCAGGCGTTCCGCTGGATGGTGAGCTTCGTCGGACACGCATTCTCAACGGACGTAATCCGCGATCCGACCCTGCAGGGATTCCAGTTAATCCTGGCGCCGTTGACACGATACCCACCGGGGCAGTTGAGCGACCTTTGCGCCGTCAGCGCGAACCGAATGGCGTGGACACCGAGGGCAATCGTCGCTTCGATCGGAATGCCAATCCTGGCCAGGGTTCGGTAAGACCAGATCGGATTAATCCGCGACCACCGGTAGAAAACAGTCCAGCTGAGCCAGGGGAGTTCCATCCGCCGACTTCCACGCCGCCCTCGGTGCCGAGCGGCGAAGGTTCGCCTGAAAGGCGTGGCCGGCCGGATCGTCGCGAGCGAAGCGATCCGGGCGATCGGCCAAATCGGAGAACCGATGAGGCGCCGGCTCCGCAGCCACCAGCTGCTTCAGATCCGCCCACCCAAAGGCCAGAGGGTACCGAGCGACGGTATGAGCGTCCGGAACGGCCCGAGCCTTCGCCAAGGTCCGAGCCGCGTTCCGAGCCACGCTCCGAGCCACGTTCCGAGCCGCGCTCCGAGCCGCGTTCCGAGCCGCGTTCCGAGCCACGTTCCGAGCCGCGTTCCGAGCCGCGTTCCGAGCCACCGCCACGCTCAGAACCGCCACCATCGCGTTCTGAGCCGGCACCGCAGCGTTCTGAGCCACCACCTCAACGCTCTGAGCCGTCAAAACCATCCGAAGATCGGCCCTCGCGAGAAGATCGAAAAAATGATGGCTGACGAACGTTAACCAGCGGATGCGAAAAGCTGTGGCAGACCTGATCTGTCACAGCTTTTTTACTTGGGAACTAATTAGAGGTTATCGAGAGGCCCGCCCGCTACCCCGACGAGTCGGGGTTCTGACTCATTGGGATGTTAGATCAATAGACAGGTGGGGAAGGGTACGAGGCTGGCCCTCGATTTCCGAAGTAATCTCGCCAATTCTTTTTGCACCCATTCGTTTATAGAAACCCTCGGCATTCGGATCCGAAGAAATCTCCAGGGCCGCCGCATCGAGAAAGGTGGCTGTTTCGATCGCGTGTATCAGCAACTCTTTGCCGATGCCCGTCCCGATATGTTCGGGCTTCACCCACATGTGCTCGAGCTCGGCTTTGCCGGGTGAAGAGTCATCTGCATTTCGTAGTCCAACTTCGACTATTGCGTAGAACCCGGCCACCTGATCCTCGCTGATCGCAAGATAGACTTCGTTTGCGCCGATGAACTCCGGAGTGATGGTGAGCTGTTCCTTCCAGTGCTCGATCCAGTTTTGCGGATAGCCCCAATATCGCTTGGCATCGTGCGCGATCCGGGTGAGGATTTCTGCTTCGGAAGGAACCGCTCTGCGAATCTGCGTCATTGATTGTTTGTCTCGCCAACCGCCTGGCTCTAGTTCTTTTTTCCGCTGGCAAGTGAGGCCTTGAGTTTCTCTGTAAGGTCGCGTGCCTGCCCGGCAAATTCTCCCCTGGGAGCCAGCCGCAAATACTCTTGATACTCGACGAGAGCGCGTTCCTGTTGTGCCACGCGCAGCAGGATGTTGCCGGCCAGCAAATGGGCTTCGGCAAAATCAGGTTTTAGTTGCAGCGTCTTGCCAATCGGCGGTCCGGCTTTGGCGATGTCTCCTTTGTCCCAGTAAAGGCGGCCGAGAGTAAAGTACCCGTGCCAGGATTTGTCGTCGAGTTTGATACCATCCTGCAAAATCTTTTCCGCCTCATCGTAACGTTTTTGCCGCCAATAAACCTCGCCCAGCGAAAGCAGCACGCTGGCATCATCAGGCTTGACCACGAGGGCTCTGGACAAAACCCTTTCGGCTTTTTCCCACTGGCGCGTGTCCATGAAGGCAGTGCCGAGTAACAATTGAGCTTCAAAAAACTCAGGATAGAAAACCAGGGCTCTTTCGAAATGAGCAATCGCCTCCTGCTCATTCCTTTTGGCAAGCGCGGCCCGCCCGCGCGTAAATTCATCCCGAGCATTAGGCGGAACTCTGGCGTCGACTATGTCGGTGAGACTTGCGGCGCCCGCAGCGGTTTTGGAGGGATCGGCGGTAAGCTCAAACACCAGAAAAGCTCGAAAAAGGACTTGCAAGTCGGCATCTTGTTGTGCCGGATTATAACCGGGCGCATTGACTACAACTTTGTAATAGCCGCGTTGAAGATTGGGAAACCGAAACCGCCCTCCGTTATCAGTATTGATTTGATCGATAATGCCGCCACCGAATCTTTCCAGACGAATCGGCACGTTTCTCGCGGGCTGGCCCGTCTCGACCAGACGAACCTGGCCTGAGACTTCAAGGGAACTGGATGAGGCCCCCGTCCACGTATCTCGCTCGCGCTGCGCGAAAACCGGCAGCCAGATTAAGACTGTGAAAACTAATGACAATATCAAGCGCGGGTAACTCAACATCTTCATCACCTCAAACGGCCGGCTCAGTGGGAAGAAATATGCTTTCAATCTGAAACGATGGACAAGTCGTATCTTCATCCCAAAGAAAACGATCTTCAATGGCCAAACAATTACGCCGGGCGGTTTTATGGACCGCCCGGCGAAAGCCTTTCCAAAGGTAATTAGCTCTGACCAGGCCCCAAATCAGTGACTGTATCTCAAGCCGAACTGGATGATTCGGGCCGGAATCACAGTATCTGTGATCTGACCAAACGTTGCCGGCGAGGCCAGGCCCACAGCCGCGGGGCTGCGGAAGATGGGATGGTTCCAGAGGTTGAAGATATCCGTGCGAAACTGGAACTCATGACTCTCCTTGATGCGAAAGCTCTTCATCACTGAGAGGTCCCAATTCTGCTGGTATGGCCCGCGAAACGCGTTGCGCGGCACGTTACCATAACCAGTGGCTTCGGATGTTCCAAAAGGAACAGGGACAGCAGTGCTGACGAAGTTGGGGTTGATGTAGTGAGCCAGCCTGTTTTGAATCGGGCCTGAAAGCAACAGTTGCTGCACGGTAGTTGTTGTACCGGGCGTGCAAGTTGGGAGTGTCGGTATCTGGTTATTAGCATTGTTGGCGCCGGGCGTGGGATCGAATGCAGGTCGACAAATCAAAAGCCCGGTTCCTGTCCCACCGCCGAAAGCGGTACCGCTGTTGGCATCAGTAATGGAAAAGGGCAGGCCGCTTTGATAAGTAATGATCCCACTGATTGACCAGCCTTTGAAGACTTGATTATCCATAAAACTGTTCTTCATCACTGGAATCTCGTAGGAATAGCTGAC
>DASXRU010000237.1:0-4739 GCA_036506395.1 Pyrinomonadaceae bacterium
CGGCCTCGGGGCGGCGATTGATTACTTAAACGGCATCGGGCGCGAACAGGCGATGGCCTACGAAGAAGAGCTGTTGCGATATGCCACCGAGCGATTATCGGCGATCGAAGGCGTGCGCATCATTGGGACCGCGCGGCAGAAAACGGGCGTGCTATCGTTCGTCATTGACGGCGTGCACCCGCACGACATCGGGACAATTCTCGACCAGGAAGGAATCGCGGTACGCGCCGGTCATCACTGTGCCCAGCCCGTGATGCAACACTTCAAGGTGCCGGCAACGGCCCGCGCCTCTTTCGCGTTTTACAACACGAAGGAGGAAGTTGAGGCCCTGGCGCGGACGATTGAAAAGGTGATTGAGATCTTTTCCTAGGTGAATCGTAAATGGTAAATGGTAAATAGAGAAACACTTTTACCATTCACGATTTACCATCCACCACTTACGATTCATATGTCAGAACTAAGCGAGCTATACCAGGCAGTCATCCTCGATCACAACAAGAAGCCGCGCAACTTTCACAAGCTTGCCGAGGCGAACCGCAGCGCGGAAGGTTTTAACCCGCTATGCGGCGATCAACTGACGGTTTACCTGCAGCTTGATGGCGAGACTCTGAACGATGTCAGTTTCGAAGGTTCAGGCTGCGCCATTTCCAAGGCGGCGGCCAGCATGATGACGCAGGCAGTGAAGGGGAAAAGCAAACAGGAAGCAGAGATCTTGTTTTCCGAGTTTCATCGAATGGTCACCGGCGAGCTGGACGAAGAAGCAACTCCGAATCAATTAGGCCGGCTGACGATTTTCGCCGGCGTCCGTGACTTTCCCGTGCGCGTAAAGTGCGCGTCACTTCCCTGGCATACAATGCATGCCGCGCTTAACAACGAACCGCTGGTCTCGACGGAATAGCGTTCCCATGACCTTCGGGGAAAGCGCGCCTATGGAGTGCGCTGACTTGTCAGCGCTTTTGAAAGCGGCAACAGTTTTGCCGCACTCCAAAAAAATCCTAACATGATTATTTCCGCAATCGAGCTCCGCGAGATTCGCCTGCCGCTTGTTCACTTTTTCGAAACCAGCTTCGGACGCACTACTGAGCGCCGCATTATCCTGGCTCGGGTCACTGATAAAGATGGCGCCGAAGGCTGGGGCGAATGCACCGCCGGTGAGGGTCCATTCTATTGCGAAGAATGGACGGAGACGGCCTGGCCAACGCTTAAAGAGTTTCTGGCTCCCATGGTCGCAGGACACGAGGTTGAAAGCGCTGCCGGCGTTCGTCAGCTAATGAAAAAGGTCCGCGGCAATCGCATGGCGAAGGCCGCAATTGAAACCGCGTGTTGGGACCTGGAGGCAAAAGTTGCGGGGGTTCCTCTCTGGAAACACCTTGGCGGTGTGCACAGCGAGATACCGTGCGGAGTGTCCATCGGCATCCAGGATTCGCCTGAAGCACTATTGGAAAAGATTGAAAAGGAACTGGCCGCCGGCTACCAGCGAATAAAGATCAAGATCAAGCCGGGTTGGGACCTGAGGATAGTCGAACGAGTGCGCGCGCGTTTCCCGAATATCAACCTGATGGGGGATGCCAACTCTGCCTATACTCTGCGTGACGCATCTCTGTTCAAAGAGCTCGACCAATTCAATCTGATGATGATCGAGCAGCCACTGGCCCACGACGACATGTTCGATCACGCCGAGCTGCAGCGACAAATCAAGACACCCATATGCCTGGATGAATCAGTTCACTCCCCGGCGGACGCGAAACACGCCATCGAGCTGGGCTCTTGTCGCATCATAAATGTAAAGCTGGGACGAGTCGGCGGTCATGCGGAGGCCAGGCGGGTGGAAAGCATCTGCCGCGAGCGTGACGTTCCGGTATGGTGTGGCGGCATGCTGGAGTCGGGCATCGGCCGCGCGCACAATATTGCGATGGCGACGCTTGAAGGATTCACTTTGCCGGGGGATGTCTCGGCCAGCTCGCGTTATTGGGAAGAAGACATTATCGATCCTCCGGTGACGATTACGACGCACGGAACGATAGTCCCAAGCGATCAACCGGGGATTGGATACGACATCAACAGCGACCGGATCGATCGTCTGACCGTTAGGAAAGAGCGAGTGACCGTCTAGTTAACGTCTCTCTATCGCAATTCGATGAGCCCGATTGATCGGGCTTTCCCGAAGGGTTACTAGCCCAGCGCTTTTTAGCGCTGGGTCGGCGCCCGAATGATTTCGGGAGCGCGCTTGAGCGTGCTTACCGGCCAATTGCTTCAGCACAGATGGGTAAACCCTGCAGAGTAAGCCCGTTAAAACGGGCTCTGCCGCATGTTCGGTTGCGCGAACCAGCCGTAAAACCCTGGTCTAGTAACCCTGCGGGAAAGCCGCGTGAACGCGGCTCTCAGAACCTTAGTTACTCGATTCAATCCGCGGTTGCTGCGGGAGCTTCATACGTGCCCCTGTCCAGGCTCCAATGCCAGACTTCACCGACATCCGGATCCTGCGCAGTTCCCACATGCTTCATACCGATTTTTTCCAGCACTCTGGTTGAAGCATTGGGTTCCGCCAGCGTGTGCGCATCCACCGTCCTGACGTCCGGATGTGAAAAAGCATAATCGAGCAGGCCCTGCGCTGCTTCAGTCGCCAGCCCACGACCGTTGTAGTGGGGAACTATCGCATAGCCTATTTCCACGATTCCTAAGTCATCCGGCTTGCCTCTGAAACCACCCTGGCCAATCAGCGCATTATCTTCCTTATGAATAAAAAGGTAGGTCCACCAACCCACGATGTCCGGGTTTGCTTTCAGATGTTCGTAGCTATACTGGATCGCTTCGATGCCGGCGACGCCGGGAAATATAAACCAGTCCTTGAAAACCCTGGCGCCAAGCAACTGACCAAGCTTTCCCTGGTGATTTAATATTGCTTCAAAATGCTTCAACTCATACGGGATGAGTTTGAGGCGCGCAGTTTCGATCATGAAGTCATTCTCCGCAATGGGGAGCCCTCGCTAACGCGCGGGCTTCTGCCCGGTCCTTTCTCAGGCGCAGCTTGAAAGACGATGGTTCGGGCGTATAATACGCCGCGCTCCGAAGACTGCCTAAATTATTTCGAGACAAATACTAAACAGTGCAGATCGAAGACCGTCAATAATGCCGAGGCAACTCTCAAAACCCAAGGCAGAAACTCTCCGCGCCCATTTCGTCTCGCGACAGAGCGAGTTACTCGCGCTGATCCGCGCGCTGGTCGAAGCGGAATCACCCTCAGGTGACGAAGCCGGCAATCACGCCGTCGTTTCCTTACTGGAAGCGTCGGCTGAAGCTATCGGTGCGGTCAGCTCCGTCGAGCGCATGGCGACCGACAGGTTCGGCGATCACCTGCGAGTCCGGGCCTTTGACCGCGCTGATGACGATTCTGCGCCGCTGGTTATCTTGGGTCACACGGATACCGTTCACCCGCGCGGCACGCTGGAACAGCGGCCGTGGCGGGCTGAAGGAGATCGTATTTATGGGCCCGGCATTTTCGATATGAAGGCTAACTGTGCTCTGGCGCTTGAGGCGTTGCGCGCCTGCGATGCGATGCGATTGCCGGTGCAGGGACCTATCGTGTTGCTGCTGACTTGTGATGAAGAAAACGGTAGCCCCACCGGCCGTGCGCTGGTCGAGGCTGAAACGAAAGACGCTCGGGCTGTGCTGGTGCTGGAACCATCGGCTACCGGCGGGCGAGTCAAGACTGCGCGAAAAGGGACCGGCATGTTTACGATCGAGGTGCAGGGCCGCTCAGCTCATGCCGGCCTCGAACCGGAAAAAGGAGCAAGCGCCGTTTTGGAAATCGCCCGCCAGATCGTGCGACTCCACGCAATGAACGACGCAGCGATCGGCACCTCGGTAAATGTCGGCGTGGTCCAGGGCGGAACTCTTTCAAACGTGGTGGCTGCAGAAGCTCGGGCCGAAGTGGACGTGCGGTTCAGCTCAGCGGATGAAGGCAGGCGGATCGAGGCGGAGATACTTCATCTGAAACCTTTTGACGAACGCGTACAGCTGGTGATACGCGGTGGCATCAACCGGCCGCCGTTGGAACGAAATAAAAAAGTCCAGGCGCTGTACGAACATGCGCGGCAAGTCGCGGCCGTGCTTGATTTCGAGTTAGGGGAGACTAGCGTCGGCGGCGCTTCCGACGGGAACTTTGTCGCGGCATTGGGCGTCGCGGTTTTGGACGGCCTGGGAATCGAAGGCGACGGCGCGCACGCTTCGCATGAACATATCCTGGTTGATGACATCGCGCGACGCGGGGCGCTACTTGCGGGGCTGCTTGCGACGCTTTAAGACTTGCGGAAGCCGCAGTCAGGAAGGGGGCATGCCCCGCCTTTTTGCCGGGTTGAGTTCGATCGAGAATTCGGAGCGGGGGCATGCCCCCTTCCTGACTGCAGGTGGGGATTGATGCGCTGGGGGCTGAACTTGAGACTTGAGACTTGAGATTTCAAATTTGAAACCTTCTTAAGATGAAACTCGCAACCTGGAACGTCAACTCTATTCTTGCTCGTTTGCCGCACGTTCAGAGGTGGCTGCAAGCTGCGCAGCCGGACATCCTTTGTATGCAGGAAACCAAGTGCCTTGACGAGAAGTTTCCTTTCGCGGCGTTCACCGAGCTTGGCTATTGCTCCACCGTATTAGGCCAGCGTTCATACAACGGTGTCGCGATTCTCTCGCGCGAAGAGTGCGCCGAAGTACAGCGCGGATACTACGACGACGAGGAAGGCGCG
>DASXRU010000238.1:0-31342 GCA_036506395.1 Pyrinomonadaceae bacterium
CGCGTGTAAGCAAAGAAAAAGTTGCGATCGTCGAGAACGCGGAAGCTTAGACCAGTGTCGAGTCCGCTGCCGGCGCCGCCTGCGTGGCGATCAACCCGAATGTCCAGGTTACCCGAACTCGAACCCACCGGAATCCAGGTAATACAAGTCTCGTTCGCGAGCAGGACCGCGCGCCCGTTGAGAATGCCAAAGGGCTGTGGCGTTAATATGTTCCGATTGGTTTGCCAAACTTTCGGTCCCGCCGCACCTCCCTCGGTGGCGCCCAGTCCTCCGTTGCCACCAAACACATAGGTTGAGTTAGCGCGCGAGAAAGAATCGAAGATGCGCGCGCCGGTTGGCGTTGCGGGGGGCGTACTTACCGCCACCGGCGCGGGTGCTGTTCCCGCCGCGAAGTTAGGCGCCGTCGGATCGATTACGTACTTCGGCGTGGGACAGCCGGAGCAGGGATCAGAGTATCCATAGATAGTGCCCCGGGAAAGGCCGGCATGACTCTTCCCGTCGTATCCCTGTGACAGATCCGCAATTTTCAGCGCTGGACGAAAATAATAGCTGAGAAGATTACCCCCGGGAGAAAAAATCGTTTGTGGCGCAAAGGACGACTCGACCAGAGTCTTGTCCAGGCCATTAGGATCTTCGCGCGGATTGCTTACTTCATAGCCGCGGACCTCAGCGATGCGGCCGTCCAGATTGTTGTGGTCTGACCCTCCGATGAGCAACCAACTGCCGCCCCCTCCGATTCCCGGCGTCCTCCTGGGACCTGCAAACGCTGACTTGCCCACCGGAACGCCATTGAAGTAGGTGGTGATATTTTGTCCGTCCCATCCAACGGCGAAGTGGCCCCACTCACCCGGAGCCGGTCCCTGATCGCTATTGAAAAAGTTGGCGTGGGTAATCCCATTGTAGATGTCGCCAAAGAGTTGATAGCGGCCAGGCTCACTCGTTCCCATATGAGAAAAACCAAAAAGTAACGCATGAGCACCACCGTAACCATCAGTCAACATATACGTTGCCCCGGCATTGCTCCCGGGCATGGCCCAGAACTCCCAGAAGAAATGTCCCAGGTCCACGCCCGGAGTCCAGTAATATCCGTAATCGACACTCTTCGGTGATCCATCAAACTCAAGCACGTAAGAAGGATTGGCAATCGGCGCCAGCGTCGCGGTGAAGTTGACCGTTTGATCGGTCGTGAGATTGTTGAGACTCTGGTGGGGGGGATTAAAACCATACCAGTCCTGTTCTATCGAAGGCGTCACTGCGTAGTCGCCCAGGGGCGCGACGGCGAATGAGTAACTACCGTTCCCGGCCGTAATTGTGGCGCCCGATTGTGAACCCGCCATCGTGACGGTAATGCCGGCTACTCCTCGCCCGGCGTTATCCAGAACTTGTCCGCTGATGAAATAGCGAAACAATCCATTGAAATCCGCGCTAGCATCGCCGCTGAGATTATTGAAGGCCTGATTTGCAGGTGTGAAAACGTAATGCGTTTTCGACGGCGCCACCGTGTAGTTACGGCCGGCCTTCACATTCGCCAGGGTGTAGTTTCCATTTGAATCTGTCGTCGCCGTCGCTTGCGGTGAACCGCTCAACACGACATTCACCCCGGCCAGACCATTGCTTCCATCCGTAATGCGACCGCTGATTGAGTAAACGCGGCGTACGCCGCTGAAGTCTAAGTTGAGATTGCCGGTGAGAATACCCGTGCTCAGCGGAGTAAACGTGCAGAAATTGTTAGCGCCGGGTGTCACGGTGTATCCGAAGCCCGCCGCCAGATTGGTAAAGGAGTAGTTGCCTCCGTTCACGGTCAGAGACGTTCCCAGTGTGGTCCCGGCTTCGTCCGTAATCGACAACTGAATACCGTCAACTCCCTGGCCGGTTTCATCCAACACGTGTCCACCGATCGTGTACGCTTGCCTCGTGGCCGTGAAATTAATGTTCGTCTGATTATTGCCTGGAATGGCAAAGGTCTGGCTGGAGGGATTGAAATCGTAGTAGGACTTCGAAACTGTGACGGTGTACCCGGTTCCTGCTGTCAGCACTGTAAACTGATAGGCGCCGCTGGCGTCGGTGATGAACGTATCTGTTTGCGGCCCGGTCAATTTCACGGTGACTCCGCTTAACCCCGTACCAGCGTTCATTACCTGGCCGCTGATGAAATAGGGCGGCGCAGGTGTGGGAGCGGCGCCCAAATCATCTGGTAGCCCGCCGCCTTTGTGACCTATCGCAACCCGCACACGATTGCTGCGTGCCCCCTGATGAGAGACGCGCACCAATACGTCGCCAACATCGCCAAGGTCGTCACTCAATCTAAGGACGACTGCGCTTAACCATTGTTCCTCGGGAACGGGGCCAACGTATTCCACCAGCAAATTGTAGTTGCGATGCGCCGAATCCTCGGCCTCGGCCGTCAGGGACGAAAGGTTTTCTCCAGGTTGTAACGAAAGATTCAGCGCAAAGAGCATGATGCGCGTGCGAGAGTCGGCACTCCATGAATGAGAAGACACCAGCGCGAAAGGTTCTGGCATGAAGGTCAGGGACTCTAAAGCAATCGCGCGCGTCGAGGTGGGCTCGCTAACAATCACCGGCGCCGGCGTTTGTGCGCCGGCAAAGTTGAAGCAGCCGGCAACCAGCACGATCGGGACAGTTAGATAAAACGCGAGCAGCCGGCCGGGTCTGCGATGCCCCCCTGTGCGGCCTCGTAAATCCAAATTGAGCGGTAACTGTTCCGGGTTTATCATGCCTACTTGCTCTGGCGAATTTCTATTACAGTTGAAATGCAAAGTCCAGACGATACCACGGTGTTAACTCAACTTTACTAATGGCCATCGAAAAGCTAAGCCTGATGATTGTGGCCGGCGAACCTTCAGGCGATGCGCACGCGGCCAGTCTGGTGCGCGCTCTGCATGAAGCGGCGCCCCAAACGCAGTTTGAATTCTTCGGCTCGACGGGTTCGTTGATGCGGGCCGCAGGTGTCGAGACGGTGGTGCGTGCCGACGATCTTGCCATCATGGGGATCGTCGAAGTGGCGCGCGTTTTTCCCAGGTTCCTCCGCGCCTTCGCTAAATTGAAACGGGCTGCAATTGAGCGACAACCTCAGGCAGTGATTCTGGTTGACTGGCCCGAATTCAACTTGCAGCTGGCGCGTGCGCTTCATCATAACGGTTTCCGCGTCATCTATTACATCAGTCCCCAGGTGTGGGCCTGGCGATCATATCGCGTCCGCAACCTGCGACGTTATGTCGATCTGTTGCTTTCCATTCTGCCATTTGAAACGGAGTGGTTCGCAGCGCGCGGCATGACCGAGGTTGAGTTTGTGGGGCATCCGCTGGCCGGGGAAGTCCACGCGCGCTATGACCGGGCGGAGTTCTGCCGCCAGACAAAGCTGAATCCCAGACTGCCCATAATTTCACTTCTACCAGGCAGCCGTCGCAAGGAAGTGGAGCGCATTCTGCCACCGATGCTCGAAGCAGCCGCGCTTATTTCCGCCCGCCGCCCTGAAGTTCAATTCGTCGTTGTGGTCGCCCCCAGCAGATCATCGGATGAAGTGAGGGATGTTGTGCGGGCGCAACGCGCCACCCCACTGCCCCTGCCGTCGTGCCTGCACCTCGTCTCGGGCCAATCGCGCGAAACGCTCGCCGCTTCAGACGTGGCTGCGATTGCCAGCGGCACCGCAACGCTGGAAGCCGCACTGCTGGAAACGCCGATGGTTATCGTCTACAAAGAGTCAACTATCAACTGGCACACGCTGGGGCGTTTGATAACCACCGACCACTATGGACTGGTGAATCTGGTGGCCGGCGAACGGGTGGCAACTGAACTAATGCAGGATGATTTGAACGGCGATCGGCTGGCAGACGAACTGCTTTTGCTACTCGATGAGAAACGGAACCAGGATGCGCGTCAAGCGCTGCGTGAGGTGGCCCGGCAACTTGGCGAGGGCGGTGCGTCGCGCCGCGCTGCTGAGGTGATTATTGATGCTCTTGGTCGTTGGGAAGACGAAGCGAGCCACAGATGAACGCGGATAAGCACGGATCAGAACCTTAGACACATTCTGGTCTGGATCATGCGAGTTTAATTTGGGGCTTAATGTTTTTCGCTTTCTGATCTGTGTCATCCGCGTTAATCCGCGGCCTTAACTTTTTCCGCTTTCTGATCTGTGTTCATCTGCGTTCATCTGTGGCCTAATGTTTTCCGCTTTTATCCATTAGCTCATCAAGCTGCTCGCGCAGTTTCTTGATCTCTGCACGCATCTGCGGCAAGCGGCCAAAATGAGCATTCATGCGTTTGTAGTCATCCAGAGGCTGGATAGGAATTCCCCACCACACGCCCGGGCGAACGATCTTGCCGGGAAGAATTCCCGCCTTGGAACCGATCACTGCGCCGCTCTGCACGCGTATGTGATCGCCAAAGCCCACCTGCCCGCCAATAACTACATCATCTTCGATGACGACGCTGCCACTGATGCCGGTTTGCGCCGCGATAACAACGCGCTCGCCGATATCGCAATTGTGACCCACGTGAACGAGGTTATCGAGTTTCGTGCCGCGCCCGATGCGCGTCGCGCCCAGGGCCCCGCGATCGACGCAAGTGTTGGCGCCGATTTCCACGTCGTCTTCGATAACGACTGAGCCGAGTTGGGGAAACTTGTGGTGGCTGACACTGTCGCGCACATAGCCGAAGCCATCGGCGCCTATCACCACCCCGGCGTGCAGCACTACGCGGTCGCCCAACGTCACGTTCTCATAAAGCACAACGTTCGGGTGAATCACGCAATCGCTGCCGATGATTACGTTGTCTCCGATACTTGCCCCGGCGTGAATCTCGGTGCCGGCCCTGATGCGCGTGTTCTCTCCGACGAAGACATGGGCGCCGACAAAAACGGTGAGGTCAACATCGGCCTGGTTGGAAATCGCCGCGGTCGGATGCACAAAAGGCTCGCGCTTTTTCCTCGGATGCAGAAGTTCAGCGGCGAGAGCGAAGGCCAGCTTCGGTTTTGAGACTCGGATTTGGCAGGCAACGTTGATTGACGCGCCCTCGGGCACAATCAAGCATGAGGCGCAGCTCAAGTTTGCTGCTGCGAAAAACTTTTCGTCATCAACAAATGCAATGTCGCCATCGCCTGCCACTTCTAGACTGGCGACACGTTCAATCAACACGCTGCCGTCACCAACCACACGGCCGTCGAGCCGCGCGGCAAGTTCAGAAATGGTAATTGGTTTAGCTTCCGGCATCGGAATTTGATTTAGCTGGAGTTTCCAAATTCATAGCAGGAGCGCAGCCGAAGCGTTGCGGCTCTGCCGCAGCACAGTGCGGTAAAGCTCCGCCTTACCGTTGAGCATTTTCCCTAACCTTTCAGAGGCTCCGCCTCTGAATTCTGAGGCGAAGCCTCAGCAGAATTTTGAAGAAGCCCGACCGGAAAGGCAGAGCCTTTCCGCCCTGTGCTGCGGCGAAGCCGCAACGATGGGTGCTAGACAAGAGTTGATTCTTCTTCAGCTGTGTCTTGCTTGCCAGCCCGCGTAAAGCCGCGCTTCGAACTGTGAATGAAGTTTACCAGATGGGCCACGTTTTCATCCTCCATCTGCGCCAAGTCGCGCAAAGCGTTCTCCAGCGGCATTCCCGATCGAAAAAGAATCTGGTAAGCGCTCTTCAACGCGCGAATCGCCTCGCTTGAGAAACCTGCGCGGCGCAGGCCTAACGAGTTCACTCCGCGGACCCGAGGCGGATTGCCGTCAGTGATTAAGAAAGGCAGCACATCCTGCACGATTTTGGATTTCCCACCGACCATCGCGTGTCGGCCCATGCGCACAAACTGGTGGGCGCCGACGTTGTTCGAGAGAAACACATGATCTTCGACCATGATGTGTCCCGCCAGCGCGGCGCCGTTGGCAAAGATGTTGTCGTCGCCTATCCGGCAATTGTGCGCGACGTGTACTCCCACCATTAAGAAGTTGCGATCTCCGATGCTGGTGGACTCTTCCTCGCCGCTGGCCCGGTGCAAAGTCGTAGACTCGCGAATCAGGTTGTCGTCGCCAATAACCAGCCGGCTTGATTCCCCTTTGAACTTCACGTCCTGCGGCTCGCCTCCGAGAACAGCATGCTCAAAAACCCGGTTGCGCTGCCCGAGGGTCGTGAATCTCTTGATAACAACATGCGCCGCTATCTCGCATCCTTCGCCGACTACCACATCCTCCTCGATAACCGCATAGGGACCCACGGTGACGCCTGGGAGCAACTCGGCTCGCGGGCTAATCAGGGCAGTTGGATGAATAAGCATTGCGGCATCGTAAAGGTTAAAGAGTAAATCGTGAATAGTAGAAGAGGGCGGACACAGCTTTTGTTGAGCGATTTGTGACTTTTCGGCAAATTTCAGGCGACGTTTTACTGGGAGCGCGGGCGCCCTCGCCCGCAATGAGCGCGAAGCGCGAACAAAACCATATCTAACTCGCGTGCTTTCCAAGAACCTCGCGCTTGGGCGAATGCGGGCGAGGGCGCCCGCGCTCCCAGTAAGACGTTGAGTTATTCCAAAGCATTTCAAAATTCCCCATCGATTTCGATTACATATCCTCCTGGTCCGGACTTTTGTGCTTGCCTTTGCCTACCTGCGCCTCTATCATGGCAGGGCTGCCAAAGTAGGTATCGTTTCCAGGTGTTTTTGAAGTTATCTTAGGCGGTGCTTGGCTTTAAACGCGGCGCATTTGTTCGTTTTTTCGCGCCCACTCGAGGAGAACGATTATTGTTTAGTGACCAATTCCGTCGCGGCGAATCAGATCAAAGTAAGCTCAGCGGAGTGAAAGGCTCGAAACTGATTTCGAACCTTTCGAACGTCGCCTGGAAAGCTTTCCAGTCGGTGAACACGCTGCTGCCCGAAGGCGAGAGTGTGCGGCCAAACTGGGCGCCGGGGCCGCTTTTGAAATCCTACCAGCGTTCTGCGCCACCGCTTGGATTCCCGCGAGAGACCGACAGCCTCTGTCCGCGTTGCGTTAAGGAAGTTCGCGATGCCGTGATCACCGGCGAGACCACGCTCGAGTCCTTGATGAACGAGCATCCCGGCGAAATCAAAGCACAGATTCTGGAAGAAGACGGCCGCGTCATCATGCGCAAGACTTGCCCCAAGCATGGCGAGTTTACCGATGTGATGGCCACCGATCCTGCTTTTCTTGAGCGCATCGAGTCGCTCTTCTTTGGCCGCGACTTTCGTGTCGCTGAAGACGCGCACGTACATCATCACGGGACTTCAAATATAAAGTTTGGCCGCGGCGCGGTTCTGACCGTGGACCTCACCAATCGCTGCAACATGATGTGCAATCCGTGCTTCATGGATGCGAATCAGGTGGGCTATGTTCACGAGCCGACTTTTGAAGACACGAAAGCAATCCTTGATCGCGCGGTCTCGTTCAAACCGAAGCGCCAGATTATCATTCTCTTCTCCGGCGGCGAGCCGACCCTTTCGCCCTATTACCTCGAGGCAGTAGCCTACGCGAAGAAGATTGGCTTTTACCGGATTCTGGCCGCGACCAACGGCATACGCTTCGCCGAAGACATCGAGTTTTGCAAAGCTGCGAAGGCTGCGGGACAGCACGGTGTCTATCTGCAATTCGACGGCGTCAGCGAAGAAAAGAACAAGCATCGCGGTGTCGGCAACCTGTTCGATGTGAAGCTGCGCGCGATTGAGAACCTGGCGAGTGTTGGCATCAAGGTGACGCTGGTGACCACCATCGTCAACACAATCAACAATGATGGTATCGGCCAGATCGTTGAATTTGCCGCGCAGAATATCGACAAGGTGCAGACCATCGCCTTCCAGCCTGTTTCCTTCACCGGCCGCGATGAAGACATTGCTGACGACCTGCGCATCAGGCAGCGTTACACCCTGGCCGGGATGACGCATGATTTGAAGGATCAGCTTGGCGGGCGCTTGCAGCCGTTGCGTGATTGGTATCCGCTTTCGTCATATTCTGCGTTCACCAGCGTGATGGACATGCTGCAGGGGGCGGATGCGCCATGGGGTTGGTCGTCGTGCAATTGCCATCCCAACTGCGGCATCTTTACGCTGATCGTAGTTAATAAACAGACTAACGAGTTCACGTCGCTGTTCGACTTCTTCAATTACGAACAGTTCATGAAGGACGTGGCCGTGATCACCGACACCGCGCGGGGCAAGAAGCTCTCGTATGCGCAACTGGGGATGGCGATCATGCGAAACTTCAACGCCGAACGCGCGCCGGAAGGCTTCCCCATTTCGCAGATCCTGAATCTGTTCAAACCGTCATCCACAAACTCGAATTCCGATCGCAACGATCGCATGAAGGTCCAGAGTGGCTCGGAGGATCCCAGCGACATCTGGCGCGTATTGTGTGTTGAAGGCATGTGGTTCCAGGACCTCTTCAACTACGATTTTCGCCGCACCGAGATGTGCGTGATTCCTTACGGCACCCAGGAAGGCGAGATTTCCTTCTGCGCCTATAACACGGGTGTCGGCTGGCGACAGATCATCGAGAACATGCACAAGACCGCGAACCTCGCCGAGTGGTACGAAGAACATGGCCGCCATGCGGTCTATGCTGCCGGCCACAACGTTCCCGGTATTACCAGGAAACATTCACTCAGCCTGCCGATCATCCAGGCGGTTCTGGCCGAGGATGCAGATGAGAAACCGGTTGTCGTTTCGCCTTATCTGTTGGAAGAGCACGAAGAAGAAGTGATTGCGGTTTAGTCTCGCTAGTTCTGTAGTCTCTCCAAAACTCCACAGGCTTGTTTAGAAGAACTCCCGCTTGGCGATCTCAGCTACCTTCTTGCCCACACCGCTCACGGAACTCTTTGAGTCGCCGCCGAACAGGCCCCACGAAACAGCGCCCGTCGCATCTGTCTCATACAAGAGCTTGTCCGTCGCCTTATCGATGAACTTTATGTGCGTTGTGATTCTAGTCTTGCCGGCGCCGAGGCTTATGACCTAGCGCTTGGCGCGGCTACCCGGCTCATATTTCGTCACCGTGCCTGCCAGTTGAATCGTCGGTACGGTCGTATCCGGCGGGTGTTTCACCTGCCCTCAACACATGGCTGAATCTGCCGAGACCGGTCAGTTTCGCGACGATCCCGTCCATCGGCTTCATCCACTCGGCCGGAAAAGCCACGCCTTCCTTCACATCGAAGTTCGCCACCTCAACATCTTTATACTTGTTCTTATTTTCGCTGTTTGGTTTTTGGCCGCTGGCGGAAAACCCCAACAGCAGAAGCAGGGCAAGCGCGGAAAAGAGACTACCTTTAGTCAGTTTCCTCATAGTTTATCCTTTCTGATCACACAGGGTCGCTGGAGAAAGAACGATACTTTTCGCTAGCGGCGTGCCTCAAGCTCAATGAAAATAAGATCCTGTTTCAGTTTGGAAATTGGGCTTTTCTCATTCACACCTGGCTTCAGCCAGGTGGGGGAAATGCTAACCACTTTTACGAAACCGTTTTAAAGGTTTCAAGGTGCTTATGGCACTGTACGAAAGAGCAAACCGTTGAAACGGTTCTGCGTCGATAAGAAAGCTGCGTGGTCACCGGGCTGAAGCCACGGTGTGAATGAGAGGTCGGAAATCCATCCTGAATCAGTTCGAAAATAACATTGTGGCGGAACGGAAACTGTCACAAAGCAGCTGGTCATCGATCCGATGCACAACTAGAGTCTCCCTCAAGCGGCACTGTGATTGCCAAGTACCGGTTGAAGGCTGAGCGGCCCTCGGGAGGACTTCAGATGAGACACGGATTTTCCCCACTACTATTGACCGCGCTGCTGTTTGCGGTCCTGACTGCCGGGCCTTTGTCTGTGCGGGCGACCGCAGCAAAAACCATCCAGCAGTCGGCGAGTTCAACAACCTGTCTGAACAACCAGGATGTCCTGGCAATGCTCAAGGCGAACCTCGCCGTTGAAATAGTCATCGCCAAGATCAAAGCCTCGGACTGCAATTTCGACACTTCGCCTGAGACGCTGAAAAAGTTCCAAGCCGACGGGGTGCCCGGGGAAGTGATTATGGCCATGATTGTCGCTGCCAAAAAGCCGGCTTCTGGCGAATCTGTTGCGCCGCCGCAAAGAGCCGCTGTCAAACTTCCGGCGGGGACTGTGGTTGATTTTGAAACTTGCTACCCGATCAATTCGCAGGAGTTCAAAAAGGGCGACGCCATTAGTTTCCGGGTAGTCAATCCCGTGATCATGAACGGTTCCGTATTGATCATTCAGGGCGCGACCGCCACCGGCATCGTGACTATAGCGCAACGCAATGGACACTTCGGTCGCGCCGGGCGCATCACCTGGGCGATGAAGGAAGTGACGGCTGTGGACGGCACGCGGATTCCGATTGACTTCACCGGCCACACGGTCGGCGACAGCAAAGGCGCAAAGGTCGCGGCGCAAACCATCATCATGGGAGCCCTCATGGGCCCCGCGGCCCCGATAGCGCTGCTGGGCGGTTTTAAGAGAGGCGAGAATGCCTACATTCCGGCCGGCAAACGTTTTCAAGCCAGCGTGCGCGGAGACGCCACAGTCATCGCATCTCCAATGAGGTAGGAGCGTTGGGAAACTTCTGAGCTTGGGTGGTCTTGTCAGAACCGCCTGCGGTAGCGGGCGGGCCATGTCCCATAGGTATGGCTTGGGCTAAAAAGATGGCCCGCCCGCTACCGCAGGCGGTTCTGACCTCGCAAACATTGACAGCGAAGTTTTCCTAAGCGAGATTCAACTTACCGGACTTGTCACAATTTGCCAGGATCGGTTGCCGGATCCTGGGCCGTAGTTGGGCGTTCAGGATTCTGCACTGAGCGCAGTTCCGCCACGATCTCCGCCAGCCGCAACGCAAGTTCTTCAATCTTCAGCACACGTTGTTTCACCTTGTCACTGAGATCCTCGCGCAGCAAAAGCTGGGCGTGCCCTAATACTCCGGTCAATGGATTGTTGATCTCGTGGCGCACGCGTGCGACCAGGGTAACGACTTCCAGTAACCTGGTCTCGTATTCGGTCAGTCGATCGTTTGGTTGTTCTCTCGGGGGGGTTTCAGAGGTATTGAATCGAGATTTGTCTGAGCTCATCTCTTCTTAACTCTTTCCCGGTTGTTGTCCTGGACCGAAATTGAAGCATGAAAACGTTGCTGGGCGCGGTATTGTGCTTTGAATCAGTTAGGAGAGCAAGTTAAAAGCGGCAACAAAGCTTAGGAGTTTGACAATCGCGTCTGAGCTTACGTAAATTCGATTCGTTCCTTGGGAGATCGTCCAATGGTAGGACTCCAGACTCTGAATCTGGCTATCTAGGTTCGAATCCTAGTCTCCCAGCCACACAACTTCCGTCACCTGCTTCACATCATCTGTAACTTGAATTGGTATGTTTGGTTTACGCCGTCGTTAGAAACGCGTGAAATATTGAAGCGAGCAGTTGATATGCGTAGTGGTTCTTGAATCATGAGCCGGACAACAACTCTTTCAACCCGACCCGCGATTCGTTACTTCCAATTCGGCGGACAGGACAGATGAGTCCCATCACTCAAAACAACCGTGTCATAAAACCGGCTTGTTGCGAGATGTTTCTCTTTCATCTTGTAATGAAAATCGGCGGTTTGCTTGAAGTCTTCAGAGGCGCGACCAATGGGAAGGACGACGCCAATTTGCTTCGTCGGGAATGTGGCTTGAACTGCTTTCACTGCCGGCGTGAGGTCCGTATCTCCAGAAATGATTATTGCTTTGTCGTACGAGTCGGAGACCGCAAGCCGGAATAGATATATCGCGATGTTCACATCCGTTTGTTTTTCTTCGACCGTTCGAAAATGGTTCCGGCATAAGGGGCAGTATCGATCCTTGCGCTTGAACTCCCCATACACAACGTTGACGCCTTCTGCTTCCTGGGCCTTAATGAAGAGCCTGTGACGCGCTACTTTTCCGGGGTCCCAAGTAGCCAACGTCGTGAAATAATAGACTCCTTCAAGTGAGTCCTTTTTGTCCGTCACAAAGCACTGGGAAAGTTTGGCGAGATTGACCCATTTGTATTTGCGATATTCCCTGCGATAGTCGAGGGCGTGGTAGAGGTTGAACCCATCAATCAGGAAAATGATTCGGCTCATGAAAGCGGGAAAACTTAGATACCGGACAAAATTAAACCCAGCCCCACTAGGAGGCTGGGGCCAGCAGTTTGGGCTTGCGCCCAACCTAACTGGGATGATCTGTGGTCAATGTTACGGTCGTAACCGTCCAATGTCAAGAGACTCTATAGACTCAAGAGACAGGTCCTGATTAGGTGTTGACTTCCACTCGATAAGCTTTTCAGTGTTGTGACCAAATCGTGCCCAGAGTTTCTGCAATTAGATGGTAAAACTTGCAAAAGCTTGCAACGCGTTGGCGGTTGTAACCTGTTGTCGTACGTTTGCGGCGGCAGGTGCTCTACGTGTCGACACTGCCGAAGTAGAAGGGGTTTCGATGATCTGAATGCATATTCCCTGGCGATTGGCTGAGTGCAAAGGTGGCATTTACCCGGGTAACGGCGCTTGATGCCTTTCAGCGGGCAAGCTTCTGGGATTCGGTGTCACGGCAATCGCCGAATTACCACGTGCTCTTAGGTCAACCCACGGTAGCTCCCGCTTTTCAGGTTCTTGTTTCCGATGGGGCCGCTTATTTCTATGCTGATCCCGACTTGGGACGATAGTTCCGTTTATTGACGGCCGCTTTCTAAGCATCGCCAGCGACCTGAATAACCAGAGCCAAGATCTGAAGAGCTTTGACTTTACGGCTGTTTGTAAATCGTCCCGTTCTTCATCACAAACCGCACGCGCCGCAGAGCCGAGATATCTGTGGTCGGTTCGCCTTCAACGGCGATGATGTCGGCGAAAAGAGCCGGCTTAATGCGCCCGACTTTTTCTTCCATGTGCAGGACGCGCGCATCGATGGAAGTTGCTGAGCGCAGCGCGTCGATGATGGGCATGCCCCAGGCGACCATCGTTTCAATCTCGCGCGCTTCGTCGCCGTGCGCAAAGACGCCCACGTCGCTGCCATTCGCGATTGTTACTCCGGAATCAAGCGCTTGCTTGAAGACAATTTTTTTCTTTTCGATATTTGCCGCGCTGGCAACTGACAGCGTCGGACAAAAGGCGGTGCCCCGCTCTTTCATCAAACGAAACAGCTCCGGCGTCAGGCCATCGCCGTGCTCGATCGTTTCCACCCCGGCGAGAATGGCCCGTCGCGCTCCTTCCGTCGATGTCGAGTGTGCAGA
Source organism: Pyrinomonadaceae bacterium (assembly GCA_036506395.1). Classification (GTDB taxonomy): domain Bacteria; phylum Acidobacteriota; class Blastocatellia; order Pyrinomonadales; family Pyrinomonadaceae; genus DASXRU01. The sequence goes on from DASXRU010000238.1 coordinate 13,220, forward strand.
AACGGGAATGCCGGCGTTCTTGGCAACTTCAACAGCAAGCTTTAGTTCTTCCAGTGTAAACGTAGCGTGCGCAGCGCCGTCCGCGCCCCAACGATAGTCGGCATAAACTTTGACCCAGTCAGCGCCTTTGCCAATCTGCTCGCGGACCACGCGCGTCAATCCGTCAATGCCGTCGGCTTCTTCCGCGCCCTGCGGCACATTCCATTCGGGCGCATAACCCTTCGGACCATAAGTGCCGGTGGCGACAATCGCGCGCGTAGCCACCACTAAACGCGGGCCCGGAATAATTCCCTGCTGCACCGCTTGTTTTAGCCCGACGTCAGCGTAGCCCGCGCCTTCCGTGCCCAGGTCACGCAGCGTGGTGAAGCCGGCCATCAGCGTGCTGCGCAAGTGATTGGTGGCGCGCGCCACGCGCAGACTGAGAGCTTCGCGCGCCACTTGATCATTCCAAACGGTTTCGCTGTATGGGTGCAACAGAATGTGCGAATGCGCATCGATCAATCCGGGCATCAGAGTCAGGTTCGGAAGATCAATCACCTTCGCCTCTGCCGGCACTTTGACTTCACTCAGCGGCCCGACGGCTTCGATCTTCTCAGCGCGCACCAGCACCACCCAGCCATCGTGCAGCTGCCCGGATTCACCATCGAAGATGTGCGCCGGCTTGAGTAGATAGACCGTCTCAGATGGTTTGGGCGCTGGCGATTGGGTTTGAGCGGAAGGTGCGACTTGGAAAAGCGGGAAGGCGATTATGGAGCAAACAACGAACAGCAGCGTAAGGCGCATATTCATGTTCCTTCTTATTATCGAGTCTCTTTGAAGATGGAATACAAACTACTCTCCCTCTTCCGAGGTAACTTGAGCTTCATCCAGTAATCCTGATAAAGAGCTGGTTTCGAATAAATCAGCCACTTTCCAATTCTGATATGAAAGTACGGAGGCTCCCCAACGTAACCGGCCTCAACCAAATGATTATAATCTACAACCACTTCGTTCTCGTCGGACTTTGAGGCGCAGGTGAACTAGCTACCGGGCTGCCGGCGCATTTCCTGTCTTAAGCAACGACGAGGGACAGAGTTGTTCCACCACGCATATTTCGCAAAGCGGCCGCCGGGCTTTGCAGACCTTGCGTCCATGCGCGATCAACAGGTGCGGAAAGTCGATCCAATCCTTGCGCGGCGCCAGCTCAATCAAATCCAGCTCGATCTTTTCCGGATTCGTATTTTTGGTAAGACCGAGCCGTTGAGCGAGCCGGCCGACATGCGTGTCCACTACGAAACCCGACGCAATACCAAACGCATTACCCATAACCACGTTCGCGGTCTTGCGCGCGACGCCCGGCAATTCGAGTAATTCTTCGAAGGTATCAGGGACGCGGCCGCCGTGTTGCTCCAAAAGCATTTTGGCTGTGCCCTGGATGGATTTTGTTTTATTGCGAAAGAAGCCGGTGGTGCGAATATCCTCCTGCAACTCGGCTTCCGGCACCCGTAAATAGTCTTCCGGCTTGCGGTATTTGCGAAACAGGTCGGCGGTGACAATGTTCACTCGCTCGTCAGTACACTGCGCCGAAAGGATTGTGGCGATCAGCAGCTCGAAGGCGTTTGAATGATTCAAGGTACACTGGGCCTGCGGGTACTCGCGCTTGAGCAGCCGAATGATCTTTCGTGTTTTCTGTTTTAGTTGATTAATGGAGAGCTTCCTGGTCACGCGGCCATCGTAACAAACGCAGTCGCATTAAGACCAACCAGAAGATTCGTCCGACAGACTTCAGGGACTTCTGATCACGGTCGGGATTGGTGAGGCAATTAGCAATGGGGATTAGCGCGAGCCAGATCGTCTACCGCGAAGCGGTTACGCCTTGCAGCCCAGGGTTGCCGCGCTTCGCGGCTACCCTGGGAACCAAGCTATCGAACGCCGCAACCCCAACGGGGTCGTGACGGTTTTCTGAGTGACGTTACCAAACCTGTTCTCCACGGAACGGACACAACCCCGTTGGGGTTGCTATCTCTCGAGCCTTCTTTCCCAGGGTAGCCGCGGCGGCAACCCTGGGCTGGAGGGCTTAACCGCTTCGCGGTATTTGATCGAAGGTTCCTTCAGTTTGTCGTTAGCTTCAGAGCCCCGTTCACCTTCGTCCGTTCGCGATCTTCGCTGCCTCGGGCAAGCTGCGCAAACGCAGCATCGATAAGATGCCAAAGATTGGTCCCGGCGCCAGGGCCGCGAAGGCAAATTGCCAGCCCACTGCTTTTTCCAGCGTCGGGATCAGCTGAATCGAGATCGTCGTCAGGAGAAAGCCGAGGCTTGTCTGAATCGTCAGCGCTGTGCCGATGTACCGGGGATCCCCAAGCTCGGTAACACAGGTCGAAAACTGGGCCGAGTCGGCCACCACGCTGGCGCCCCAGATCGCTGCGACTGTGAAAAGGAGCAAAGGGTGCGCGCCAAAAAACAATCCGATAATCAAACAACAACTGCCGCTGATTCCCATGGCCCATGAAGTAACAATTGTGCGGCCCACCCGGTCGGCAACCAGGCCGGCAATAACGCAGCCGGCGGCGCCACTGCCAATTACCAGAAACGATCCCACCTCAGCCAATGCCGGATCACTTCCCCGCATGGAAAGACTGGCGCGAATCATGGCCGGTATCCAGGTCCACATAGCGTAAAGTTCCCACATGTGTCCGAAGTAGCCGAAACTCGCCAGCCGTACCCCTCGATTGCGAAAAACCTTTCCCACCTGCTGCCAATCAAATTTTGCTGCAGGCAGGGCGTAGGAACCGTCACCGACAAAAAAGAGGACGATTAACCCGCCGCCGCCTGCCAGCAACGAAACGAATAGAACGTTGTATCGCCAGTTGGCGCTGCCGATACCGTTGATGAGATAAGGGGAGGCTTTGCCCAAAGTAAGAGCGCCGACCAGGATACCCAGGGCCATGCCACGGCCGCGGCGAAACCAGGTGGCCATGATCTTCATCGCCGGCGGATAGACACCTGCAAGAAACATCCCCGTCAGGAATCGCAACGCGATGGCCAGCTTCGGACCCTGAGCGTAGACTCCGAACATCGCGTTTGTGAATGCACCAGCGAGCGCAGTAATAGCGAACAGGTAACGCGATCGGAGAATGTCAGGGAGATTAAGGAGGGCGCTCAGAAGTGTGCCGAGCACGAAACCAATCTGAACCGCGAGTGTCAGCCAGGAAACCGTAGCATCACCAAGTTTCCAGGCAATCTTCAGGGCCGGAACAACAGCCGAGCCACTGAACCATAGAGACATGCCCAGCAGCTCGGCAACGGCGAGCAGACTCAGCGCACGCCAGCGCAACCCTGATGAGCCGTGCTGCTGATTTGCCTCGTCTGAATATGAATCCAATGTTCTTATGGGCGGTAGAACTGCAACCCGTGGTCAATATGCAAGAGCGGGCATTGTAGACCACGGTTGCGCAGCTTGAGAACCGAATCCCGGGGCTAGTTCTGATGCAGTCTGGCATTTGCCCGAGCGAGAGTTCGCTTGGAGCAGAGCTGAGGGCCAAAGGCCCGAAATGAAAAAGTCTGGGGCAACGCCCCAGGAAACATAGATTCCCTAAAACTATAGAGCGCTGAAGGCGCGGAATGGAAGGACTCATCTACTTCATCTCATAACGTTCGTTCGCTTCTCCCTCTCTCTTTGGGAGAGGGGCGGGGAGAGGGGGTACGGCAAACGCCGCTCTAATCCCTCTTCCCCTACCCCTTCTCCCAACGGAGAAGGGGAAGAACCGAGCACGTTTTCGCGCTTTCAGCGCTTTGGAATCCTTAACGAATCATACCTGGGCCGTTGGCCCAGGCTTCTACATTTCGCGCCCTTGGCGCTTCTAGTTGCGGTCGCGCGATTTATTCCAATGCGAACAGCATTAGTACCCTCGGCACACAATGAAAGCGGCAGACCTTTTGGTCTGCCGTTAATACATCTGGCCCTGAGGACTCGTTACGGGCCGCAAGTTTTGTTTTTGTCGGGAGCTTATATCTGCCGAACTAGGCCACCGCCTCGTTGGCGCTAAGGTCCGCTTCCAGACTTTGATCTACCTTTGGCGGGTTCAGCTTCTTGTTACGCTTGTCTTCATACATGGCCGCGTCGGCGCGGACCAGCAGCTCCTCGATCGAGCGCGTCTCCTGAGCATCAAAGTGCGCGACTCCCATGCTAATGGAAAGATCGTAGGCACACATTCCGAGCGCGTTATATTTACCCAGCTTCTCGTTTAGCCGGGTAACAAGGATGTCAGCGTTCTCGTCCTGCGCGACCGTAGCCAGCACGGTGAATTCATCGCCACCGAGCCGGGCTATGATGTCGGCGGCGCGAAATGTGTCTTTGAGAATCTCCGCTGTCTTCATCAGGGCGCGGTCACCTTCCATATGACCGAGGGTGTCATTAATCTGCTTCAAACCGTCGAGGTCGGCATATAAAACGATCAGTCCCTTACCGCTGCGGTGGACCGCGGCGATGTACTGCTCAGCCACGGTCAAAAAACCACGACGGTTGTAGAGTCCCGTCAGCTCGTCAACCAACGAAACACTTTGCAGCGCTGCCTCCGCGCGTTTGCGTTCAGTGATGTCCTGAATCTGAAAAATGAAGTGCATCGGGTTGTCCTGGTTATCGCGCACCAGAGAAACGCTGTTCAGTGCCCAGACAATGTTTCCCTCTTTGTGCAGATACCGTTTCTCCATCTGGCAGGTAAGCTCGCCACCCTGAACCAGACGGTACAGATTTGCCAGTTCATTCGTGAGATCGTCGTCGTGAGTTATCGCCTGGAAAGTGGAGGCAAGCAATTCTTCTTCGCGGTAGCCAACGATTTCCCCGAGAGAACGATTAACGCGCAGCCATTGGCCTTGCAGCGAAACGAGGGCCATACCGATCGCCGCGTAGTCAAAAGCGTTGCGAAAATGCTCTTCTGTTTCCTGGAGAGCTTTGCTGATCCGCTCCTGCTCAGCGATGTAGCGGTTCAATTCTTCGACATGGGCTCTTGCCTGCTCTGCCTGGGCCGCCGCAGCTTCAATATTCTTGAGGTAGGTCCAATAAGTGAAATAGACGATCGCGATTATCGGAGTCGCAGCTATCAAGGCATAGAAGCCCACCTCATCAATCAGTCTCGCTATGATTCCGGCCGCGGAGGCGCCGGCGAAAAACGTAAGCGAAGTCCAAAGAAAGTTATTACGCCAACTGAGCCAGATGGATTCTTCGTGTTTCAGCGCTGAGCCCACCGCCACCAGACTGGAGTTGGCGCCATACTGCACCAGGGCCATCACACAGAGCGCCAGGATGTAGAGAGCAGAGTATTCGCCCGCCCAGTTGAACAAGGTTCCAAACCCGAATCGCAACACCCACACTGTCATGAAGGTCGAGCAAGCCATCACGCTGGTGTTGAAAAGCACCGTAACTCGTTTCTTAGCGAAACCAAGAGAGCCGCAAAGTGCTTCGGCCGCGGCCAGGAGAATTGCGGCTTCACCACCGAAGAGCAAAATGGTCAGGAAGATGAAGGTGTCGGAAAGGGAAATGCGCGCGTTGACACGCGGAATCTGCATGGTTATGCGCGAGCCCAGACCGAGTGTTACCAGTGCCAGCAGCAGGAAGCGCGTATCGAGTCTCGCAACCGGCAAGCGATAAGCAGAAAAACCAATAGCCAGAACGCCGGCGGCAACCACCAGCCAGTTGTAGAATTCGCTTTTGCGTGATTGGTTCATTGGGTAATTGTTGGGCGGGAGACTAAGACCCACTTCTCTAATTTATTATTTGGCAATCATTATTCCAGTCGATGGTTCAACCTAAGTCCTTTGCTTGCAATGAAGCGAAAGCTCTGGGAAAAAAGGGCCATTCAGCCTGAACGCATCATCAAGCAAATTGAAGGGTGGCTATAAGTCAATGCGAAGCCTTGAATGTCGGCTGGCGACGCGCGGCGAAGTTGCCGGCTTGCTTACCTAATCAAGGCTTAGCAAGTTGCACCAATCCGCATTGAATGCGGTTCAGTTAGTCATGATATCCTACGCGGGATCAGTTTTCTGTCACATCCAGAATCCCCCACTGTTAGGCTCATCTCATGGGTGAACTCTTTCCATCGTTATTCCGAAAGCTCCAGCGTCCGCCTGACGCCCGGAGCGAGGATCCTATTCGCGAAGAGCTTTACAGCGTTGAAAGACTGGAGCAGTTTGCCGCCGTCCTTGCCAGTGAACATAAGATTGCGGCCAAAGCACGTGCTCGTTTGCTGCTGCCGCGCCTGGAGGAGAATGGGCGGAAACTACTCGCTGCCTATCGCGCCCTGGCCGAAGCAATTCGCAGTGAACGCACCATCTCACCTGCCGCCGAGTGGCTGGTTGACAACTTTCATATCGTGGAAGAACAGGTGCGCGAGATTCGCGAGGACCTGCCGAAGGGTTACTACTACGAGTTGCCCAAACTCGCTGAAGGTGAGTTAAAGGACTATCCGCGAATTTATGCTTTTGCCCTCGCCCTGATCGCTCATACGGACAGCCGCCTTGATACAGAGACCCTGCGCCGCTTCATTAACGCCTACCAAAAAGTTTCGCCCCTTTCAATCGGCGAGCTTTGGGCAGTCCCGATCACGCTGAGACTCGCGCTGGTGGAAAACCTGCGGCGACTGGCTACGCGCATCGTCTCGTCGCGTGTCGAACGCGAAGAGGCTGACAAACTTGCCGACCGTTTGCTGGAGATGGCACACCGTCAACCGGGCGACCTGGTGCCGCTGCTTGCTGAGCGGTTGATGAAACGCGGCCGCATCCGCCGGGCCTTTGTCGTGCAGTTGACCCAGCGATTGCGCGAGCAGGATCCCGCGGTGATGCCGGTTTTTGATTGGCTGGAGCAACACCTTGCGCGTCAGGGGTTGACGATCGAGCAGGTGGTGCAAACAGAACACCAACGTCAGGCCGCAGCCCAGATCACTGTCGGCAACATCATCACCAGCATGCGGCTGCTTTCCACCCTCGACTGGAAAGAGTTCTTCGAGAAAGTCAGTCTCATCGATCCTCTGCTCTCAAAGGATCCGGCGGGAGTTTACGCGCGCATGGACTTTGCAACGCGCGACCGCTATCGCCACGTCATCGAGCGCATCAGCAAGCGAACCAAAACGAGTGAACTGGAGATTGCGCGCGTCACCCTGGAACTAGCTCGCGAAGCACATAAAGCCGGTGCGACTGACGAGTCGTTCGCACACGTCGGATACTTTCTCATTGACGAGGGCCGCCCGCAGTTAGAAAAGGCCTTTGCCTACCGGCCACCCATCGCGGAGCGAGTCAGGCGTTTAATCCTAAGGCATCCCACATCGATTTATCTGGGCCTGGTCGCTTTCCTGACGGGGATCATCCTGGCACTGCTGGTTATCGGCGCGAGTCGCGCGGGCGGCAGTTGGCCTTTGGTGGTTGCGGTGGCCCTTTTGAGCCTGATTCCGGCGAGCGACCTGGCGCTGAGCGTTTTGAACTGGGATCTTACGCACACGTTCGAGCCACGCCTGCTGCCGATGATCGACACGCTGCGAGGCATTCCCCCGGAAGCGCGCACGATGGTGGTGGTGCCGGCGATCATCGATAGCGAAACGACCGCGCGAGAATTGATCGACAAGCTGGAAGTTCATTTTCTCGCTAATCGCGACGAGCGCATCTATTTCGCTCTCCTGGGAGATTTCGCCGACGCCGCGGCCGAAGAGATGGCGGAGGATGCAACTATCCTTGAAGCGGCACTCAATGGAATCGAGGAGCTGAACCACAAATATACCCACAGTCCGGACGCGCGCTTTCATCTGTTTCATCGCCGCCGGCTCTGGAATCGGAGTGAGGGGAAATGGTTGGGCTGGGAACGCAAGCGCGGAAAGCTGCACGAATTCAACCGGCTCCTGCGCGGCGCACGCAATACCAGCTACATGGTGGCGACCGCCGAACCGCTATCGCTGGCCCAGGTTCGCTATGTCATCACGTTGGATTCGGACACCCAACTACCGCGCGATGCGGCTCGCAGGCTGGTAGGCAAAGCAATCCATCCGCTCAATCGTCCTCGCTTCGACTCCCAAGTCGGGCGGGTCACGCGCGGTTACGGAATACTGCAACCTCGCGTCAGCATGTCCCTGGAGAGCGCTTCGCGCTCGCGATTCGCGCGCACGTTCTCAGGCAATACCGGCATAGATCCCTACACAACGGCGGCGTCGGACGTTTACCAGGATCTTTTTGCTGAAGGCATCTACACGGGAAAGGGCCTCTACGACGTCGACGCATTCGAAGCAGCTCTCGCCGATCGCGTTCCTGAGAATTCGCTGCTGAGTCATGATCTTTTCGAATCGATCTTCGCCCGCGCCGGGCTGGTCACCGACATCGAGTTTCTCGACGACTACCCGGCTCACTACGACGCCTATGCGATGCGGCAACATCGCTGGACTCGCGGTGATTGGCAAATTGCGGGTCACCTGCTGCCACGCGTTCGGGACGCTCGCGGCCAAAAGGTGCCAAACCGGATACCGCTGATTGCACGCTGGAAAATCTTTGACAATTTGCGGCGCAGTTTGCTGGCGCCGGCAATGCTGCTCCTGATGATTGCAGGATGGGCTGTGCTTCCCGGGCCGGCGGCGTGGTGGACTCTCTTTGCCGTGCTCGTGCTGGCTTTCCCTATCTATGCTCATGTGACAACCGGACTGCTGCTGCATCCACGGGGCATCGCCTGGACCAGCCACTTCTGGAGCGTATGGGGAGATGTGCGCACGCATACGGGCCAGGTGGCGTTGAGCATTTCGTTTCTCGCTCATCAAGCCGGGCTGATGACCGACGCGATTGCGCGCACAGTCTATCGAAAGCTGATTTCCGGGCGGCATCTGCTTGAATGGACCACAGCGGCGCAGGCCGAGCGCCAGCGCCAACACGACGTACCAGACTTCGTACGCCTGATGTGGCCGGCGGAACTGATAACAATCGTGGCTGCCTTGCTCCTGGTTTTTTTCCGGCCCATGGCGCTTTCTCTGGCCGCCCCTTTTCTGCTGGCCTGGGCCCTATCGCCATTGATAGCCTTCTGGACCAGCCGTCATTTGCAGCCGCAGCGGCGCGAACTGAGTCCCAAAGACCTTCGCAGCGGCCGCCTGGTCGCTCGCCGCACCTGGCGGTTCTTTGAAACGTTCGTGGGCGATGACGATCACTGGCTACCCCCGGATAATTATCAGGAAGACCCGCAACCGGTAATTGCCCATCGCACTTCACCGACGAACATTGGATTATTTCTGCTTTCCACGGTTGCCGCTAACGATTTCGGCTACGTCAGCGAAGTTGAGTTAGTAGAGCGATTGGAGCTGACGTTCGCCACGCTCACTCGACTGCGCACATTTCGCGGTCATTACTTCAACTGGTACGAAACGCGCACCCTGGAGCCACTGTCGCCGCCATACATCTCCACGGTGGATAGTGGCAACCTCGCCGGGCACTTGATTGCGCTCAAGCAAGCGTGCGTCGAACTGCCTGACGCGCAGCTATTCGACCAGCGGGCTGTCCTGGGTCTGGCGGATACTATCTCCTGCCTGAAGGAAGAAGCCGGCCGTCTGGGCGCGGTGCGGCAGCGGACCGACGTGGTGACGACGAAACAACTGCGCGACGAGATCGAAGCATGCGCAAGTTTGGTTTCATTGGGGCCGCCCCAGACGCTGGCCGCATGGGCGGAGTTGTTTGAATCGATGGCCCAGCGAGCCGGCGTCATTGATGACATTGTGGGCGCTTTGTCGTACGAGCACGGGAACGAAGCTTTCATGGAAGTACGCTCGTGGATCGGCTCACTGATACACCAGACCAGGGCTTACCGGCGTGACTTTGATTTGCTGGTGCCCTGGGGCGCCGCTCTAACGGCGCATCTTGGCCCGATCATCAGCGGCTGTGGGCCGCAGGCAGCCTCCGAATGGGAGGAGATTAATCGCGCACTGGAGAGTGTTCCCAGCCTTTCGCAGCTTACCGAAGTTTGTGATCACGCGCTGGTGAGAATGGCGGCGCTCCGCGCTCAACTTGACGAATGCTTACCCAGGGCAACCGCGGAGCGTGATGCGGCGCTTACGGGTTTGGGAGTCTTGACCGGTGTGATCGAACAATCGGCGGAAGCGGCAAAGACCTTTTCCTCGCGCCTGGTGAAGCTGGCGAATACTTGCGATCAAATCTTCGAAGAGATGGATTTCCGTTTCCTGCTCGACGAGGAACGCAAAGTCTTTGTCATCGGCCACAATGTTACGGAAGGACGGCATGACAATTCCTACTACGACCTGCTTGCCTCAGAAGCGCGCCTGGCAAGTTTCATTGCCATCGCCAAAGGCGATGTGCCGCAGGAGCACTGGTTCCGCCTGGGCCGCCAGCTGACCTCGGTTGATAGCAGCCGCGCTTTGATCTCCTGGACAGGCACGATGTTCGAATATCTGATGCCGCTGCTCGTTATGTGCGACTACGACGACACGCTGTTGGGCCAGACGTACGATGCGGTGGTCGCTCGCCAGGTGGAATACGGACGCGAACGCGGTGTGCCGTGGGGCATTTCTGAATCCGCCTACAACGTCCGCGACCTGCAACTGAATTATCAGTATGGGCCATTCGGCGTGCCCGGCCTGGGCTTGAAACGCGGACTGATCGAGGACCTGGTCGTTTCGCCGTACTCGACGCTGCTGGCCACAGCGGCACGGCCCCGCGAGGCGATCGAAAATATGCGGTTGCTGGAACAAGAAGGGGCGTTGGCGCGCTATGGTTTCTATGAAGCGATTGATTACACCCCGGAGCGGCTGCCGCAAAATCAGAAGCGCGTGCTGATTCGCGCCTTCATGGCCCACCATCAGGGAATGGGCCTGGTAGCGCTCGACAATCTCATCAACAACAGAATCATGCAGCAGCGATTTCACGCCGAGCCTCTGGTACAGGCGACGGAGCTGCTGCTTCAGGAACGCATTCCCCGCGGTGTCACCGCCGCTCATCCGCGCGCCGAAGAAGTTCTGACGGGCCGTGTGGTGCGCACCCTTACCGGTTTGGTCACTCGCGTCTACGACACACCGCATTTGCCCACGCCGCGCACGCAACTGCTCTCTAACGGAACCTACAGTGTGATGATAACAAGCGCCGGCTCCGGCTATTCGGCCTGCGGACAACTAGCCGTGACCCGCTGGCGCGAGGATGTTACCCGTGACAACTGGGGCAGCTTCTGCTACGTCCGCGACGTGCGCAGCGGCGCTGTCTGGTCCACGGGGTTTCAGCCCGTAGGTCGCGAGCCACAGGCGTACGAGGTTGCGTTCTCGGAGGACAAAGTTGATTTCTGGCGCCAGGACGCAGGCATCTTCACGCACACCGAAGTGGTCGTCTCCGCCGAAGACAATGCCGAACTGCGCCGCGTGTCGGTGGCAAACAATTCTTTCCGTCCGCGCGAGATCGAGCTAACCAGCTACAGCGAAATCGTGCTGGCGCCGCCGGCGGCTGACGCAGCGCATCCAGCCTTCAGCAACCTTTTCGTCGAGACGGAATTCTTCGCGGCGGAGAGCGCACTCTTGGCCCACCGGCGCCAGCGTTCCGCCACCGACGAGCCGATCTGGGGCGTACACGTGATTGCGACGACCGGTGAAACGATTGGCGTGGTGCAGTACGAGACTGATCGGACGCGCTTTGTCGGTCGCGGCCATACGCCCGCCGACCCGATCGCAGTGATGGAGGATCGGCCGCTCTCGAATACTACGGGCCCAGTGCTCGATCCTGTCTTCAGCCTTCGCTGTCGGATGCGTTTGATGCCGAATGAAACCGCGCAAGTCTCTTTCGCCACGGCAGTCGCGCGCTCGCGTGACGAAGCAACGGCGCTCGCCGACAAGTATCACGACCCGCACATTTTCGAGCGCGAAACCCGCCTGGCCTGGACCAGGGCGCAAGTGGAGATGAGCCACCTGAACATTGACGCCGAAGAGGCTCATCTCTTCCAACGGCTGGCCGGGCGCGTGCTTTATTCAGATCCTTCCCTCCGGCCAAGTCCTTATGTGCTGGGCCTTAATACGCAGGCCCAATCAAACCTCTGGCCGTATGGAATCAGCGGCGATCTGCCGATCGTGCTGGTGCGCATCAACAAGGAGGATGACGTGGGCATGGCGCGTCAAATCGTGCGCGCGCACGAATACCTTCATCTTAAAGGCCTGCGCTTCGATTTAGTGATTCTGAATGACCACCCGGCAAGCTACGCCCAATCACTTCAGGACGGGCTGCAAGCGCTGGTGCGCACCACGGGTTTACAGGGTCTGCAGGACAAGCCCGGTGGCGTTTACCTGCGCCGCGCCGACCTGATGCCGGAAGCCGACAAGATACTCCTGCATGCAGTTGCGCGCGCTGTTTTCGTTACCGAGCGCGGCTCCCTTCAAGAGCAACTCGTACGGCGGCCGGCTGAGGATTTGCCCCCTGACCCCTTCGTGCAGCGCCTGCCTTCACGCAGCTATCCGGAGCCGGTGCTTACGCCGCCCAAGCTTTCTTTCTTTAACGGACTGGGCGGGTTCAGCGAGGGCGGGCGCGAATATGTTACCGCTCTGGGCGAAGGGCAGTGGACGCCCGCGCCGTGGTCCAACATCATTGCCAACAAAGTGGATTTTGGTTTCCAGGTAACTGAGACCGGATCGGGCTTCACGTGGTCCATGAACAGCCACGAGAATCGTTTGATTCCGTGGTCCAATGATGCGGTCAGCGATCCGCCCGGCGAAGCGATCTACATCCGCGATGAAGAAACCGGCGCCTTCTGGACTCCCACGCCGCTGCCGGTGCGCGAAGCCCAACCGTATCTGGTCAGGCATGGACAGGGCTACACGGTCATCGAGCACATCAGCCATGGCATTTCACAGGAATTGCTTGTCTTTGTGCCGCTCGATGACCCCGTGAAAGTCTCCCTGTTGAGACTACAGAATCGAACCGACCGAGCGCGACGGCTGTCGGTGACCAATTACAACGAGCTGGTTTTGGGATCCCAACGCAGTTCGGCTGCTCCATATGTGATTGCCGAAATTGACGAAACTGCGGGGGCAATTTTTGCGCGCAATCCTTATAACAACGAGTTCGCCGGCAGGATCGCCTTTGCCGGCGCAAACGGCGAAGCGCAGCGCACCATGACCTGTGACCGAAAGGAGTTCCTGGGACGCAACGGATCGCCGGCGAACCCGGCTGCTTTGCGCCGGGCGCATCTGTCAGGGCGCGACGGCGCCGGCCTTGATCCTTGCGCTGCCATTCAGACGGCGATCGAGCTCCAGCCCGGCGAAGCTCGCGAGCTTGTGTTTCTGCTGGGCCAGGGCGAATCAATTGCAGAAGCCCGCGCGGTGAACAAGCGCTACCGCCAGTTGGCTAGTGTTCATGAAGCTTTCGAAGAGGTTACCACCTACTGGGAAGAGCTTAGCAGCGCCATTCAAGTTCATACGCCGGACGCTGCCATGGATACCCTGCTTAATCGCTGGCTGATCTATCAAACGCTTTCATGCCGTGTGTGGGCCCGGTCCGCTTTTTACCAATCGGGTGGCGCGTATGGCTTTCGGGATCAGTTGCAGGATGTAATGGCCCTCGTGTATGCGAAGCCGGAGATTGCGCGCGAGCACATCCTTCGCGCGGCGGCTCACCAATTTAAGGAAGGCGACGTCCAACACTGGTGGCATCCGCCCACTGGACGGGGAGTGCGGACTCGCTTCTCGGACGATCTGCTGTGGCTTCCTTACGTCGTTAGCTTCTACGTCAGCGTAACCGGAGATATGTCGGTGCTTGAAGAAGTAGTTCCCTTCATCGAAGCTCCGCCCCTGGCCGCAGACGAGCACGAATCATATACGCAGCCGGCAGTCTCGTCTGAAGCGGCCACGGTTTTCGAACATTGCGCGCGCGCCGTTGATCGCAGTCTGGCGGTGGGCGCGCATGGACTTCCCCTGATGGGCTCCGGCGATTGGAACGACGGCATGAACCGGGTCGGACACCTCGGCAAGGGCGAGAGCGTCTGGGTAGGCTGGTTCCTGTACACGATACTGGCAAGCTTTTCGCCCCTGTGCGAATCGCACAAGCAGAAAGCTCGCGCAAATCGTTATCGCAGACACATGGATCAACTGAAAAAGGCGCTGGAGCACCAGGGCTGGGACGGCGATTGGTACCGGCGCGCCTATTTCGATGACGGCACGCCGCTGGGATCGGTGCAGAACGAAGAGTGTCGCATCGATTCGATCGTGCAATCGTGGGGCGTGATGTCGGGGGCCTCAGATCATCATCGTGGCGCACGCGCAATGGCCGCTGTCGAAGAATACTTAATCAGGCGTGGTGACGGTCTGGTGATCCTGTTCACGCCGCCTTTTGACAAGAGCGCTCTCGATCCCGGCTATATCAAGGGTTATGTTCCCGGCGTCCGCGAAAACGGCGGGCAGTACACTCATGCCGCGCTTTGGACTTTGATTGCCTACGCAATGCTGGGGGAAGGCGATCGGGCCGGTGAGTTGTTTGCGCTTCTGAATCCGATCAACCATGCATCCACTCGGGCCGGCTTGCACAAGTACAAAGTCGAGCCCTACGTCGCCGCCGGCGATGTTTATGCGGTGCCGCCGCACACCGGCCGCGGAGGCTGGACGTGGTACACCGGCTCGGCCGGATGGATGTATCGAGCCGGGCTCGAGTCGATCCTGGGTTTCAAGTTGCGCGGCGATCGATTGCAGATGGATCCCTGCATTCCGCGCAACTGGCGTGAATTCGAGATCATTTACCGGCGCGATAAGACCCACTACCGCATCAAGGTGGAGAACCCCATCGGCATCAGTCGCGGAGTAGCCAGGGTGGAATTGGATGGCATCCTCCAGAAGGAAAATGAGGTGACCCTAATAGACGACGGCCGGCCGCACAATGTCCTCGTGGTGTTAGGCGAGAAGCCGCCAGGCGAAACACAAAGGCCGGCAGCCGCAGAAAAACAGCGCGCCGGCAGGAGTCAATAAAGTCAGACGACACAACAAAGAGTAACCGAGAATTCTCATTAGTACCGCACTTCACTGCGGTGATCATAAGTAAAGGACGTCACCCTATAACACCTGACTGAAGTCAGGTGCTAATGAGATTAGCCCGCATTAAGCTGACCCGCTACCAAAGAAAAGCTCGCATGTACTCCTGAGAAAGATTATGCTGTCTAGCCTGTCAGATACTGGGATATAAGCGAGACTCCTATTCATGGCAACCATACTGATTGTCGATGATGACACCGTTATCCGCGAGGTTCTCTCCGAACTGTTCAATTCGGAGCACACCTGTCATACGGCCGAAACTGCTGAGCAGGCTTTGAAGTTATTGGAGTCGACGCCCTGCGACGTGGCTATCGTGGATATTTCGCTTCCGGGGATCAGTGGGTTGGAGTTGCTGGGACACATTCGCCAGCGTTGGCCCGAGACGCGCGTAATAATCATTACCGGAATAGACTACCACCAGTACGTCGAGGACCTGGTAAAGATGGGGGCGACCGACTATCTGGTGAAGCCTTTTCGCCTGCACGATGCTGAGGCAAAAGTCGGCCGCGCCATTTTGCAAGAAGAGGGATGGCTGGATGCCTTGAAGGAAAGCACGGAGCGGGCCCTAAAGCAGGACCAGCCACCGGCTAAAGAAGAAGTCCTAGCCGGAATAATTGAGCGGCGAGCGGCTGTGCGGCACACGCTCAAGCGCGACGCGCGCTTGTTATTCACCATCGCCCCATCGGAACAGTCGTCTGCCGAGGACCCGCAACCCATACCTGCCCTGGTCGGCCACACCCGCGACATTAGCGAGACAGGCCTGTCGCTCGTCGTGCCTGGCGTAAACGAGAGCGACGCTAAGTTTTTTGGCGCCCGCTCGCAATTGCAAATCATTCTGAGCCTGCCAACGGCGATGATAGCGATCGAAGTGACCCCGGTGCGTTACCAGTGGCTCGAGGAACACGGGGGAAAGAAAAGCTACCTCATTGGCGGGCGCATCGCTCGCATGAGCCCAGACGACACTACCCTTTTCCGCGAGTATCTTGGACAGGCGCTGACTTCTTATAGGAAAGGCGTCGAAGCAGAGTAGAACTAATCGAGTCAGAAGTTTCTCGATTCAAACAGAGCCTTCGTAAGAGATCAGGCGCGCGCCGGTTTTGAAAATCGGATAAACCAGGGAAAGGAATTCCTTTATGAGCAACGAGAGATTTGGGTCGGGCTTCGGGGCCGGGGTGGCATTGGCTTTAGGGCTGGTGCTGGCCTCGATCATCGGAGGCTACTCTTTTGTAAAAGGCAAGCGGGGCGATCAAACGATTGTAGTTACCGGATCCGCGCGCAAGCGCATCAAGTCCGATCTGGTTATCTGGCGGTCAGGAATTTCTTATCAAGCTGTTACCCTGGCTGATGCGTACCGCTCGCTGTCCGAGAGCGTACCCCGCGTGAAATCTTACCTGCTCAGCAAAGGAATACCCGAGAACGAAATAACCGTCTCCTCAATCTCCTCCCAAACCTTGCATGCGAAAACCACCGATGGCGAAGACACGGGGCAGATCACCGGCTACTCGCTTAGACAGGAATTGGAAGTGCACTCGAATGACGTGGAAAAAATCGCGCAAATCGCCCGGCAGGCTACCGAACTGATAAACCAGGGCATCCTGATTGAATCGATGGCGCCGGAGTATCACTTCACCAAGCTGGGCGACTTGAAAATCGAAATGCTGGCTGAGGCGGCGAAGGACGCAAAGGCGCGGGCCCAGCAGATAGCCCAAAGCACCGGCAGCAGCGTCGGCAGCGTGCGCACAGCCAGGATGGGCGTGCTACAGATTACCGCGGCGGACTCCAATGAAGTCTCGGACAGCGGGATGAACGATACTTCTTCCCTCTGGAAAGATATTACGGCCGTGGTGAATATAGGCTTCGCCGTTAGTTAGCCGCCGGTTCGATCCACCTCAACCAATTCGATTCACTTCAACCAACTCGCAGTCAGGAAGGGGGCATGCCCCCGCTCTTGAATCTTAGTCACGTCACTATCGATGTTTAGAGTAAGAGCGGGGGCATGCCCCCTTCCTGACTGCGAGTTTGGCTGGTTGAGCGATATCCGTCACGGCCTGGCAATCACCAGCGGGTTAGCTTCCAGTTCCCTCCGGTAAAAAACGCGTGGGCGCTGAACGCTGCGCTTCTGAGGGTCGGCGATTTTTTGCTCTCCCTCGGTAAAAGAGATATCCAGCCCCAAATCTCGCGCTTGCTTCATCTTTTCTTCCTGCATCTGCGGCACGCGCTCGGTGGCGAAGTCCAGCCACTCCCTGACAATCAGGACTCCGTCCTTCGGTTCATTGTCCGCAATTGGGGTTTTCAACCCTTCCTCTACTAAGGCATAAGTCAGCAATCCGTGACCAAGTTGCGCGGTTTCGAGCGCCGCCTGATAACTCTGCGCGGCAGTCAGGATATACATGCCCTTCTCGTAGGCAAGCTGCGCGAGACCCTTGGAATTCATCGGCCCACGGCGTTTCTCCTCGGCCTCAAGTGCTTGCCCCGAATTGCAGGCGTCGATGATCAGCAATAGGTGTCCGGCGTCCAGGCCCTCGACCGATTGTTCCAACTCTTCATCGGAGATGCTGTGCGCGAGTATCGTCTGCAACCCCTGCTTATCCAATTTGGTCCTCTCCCCGGTGTAGCCGAGGTCGTGGGGGATAAGGTAGAAGCGTTGCGCTTGCGCGGTGCCGTGGCCGGCGAAATAGATGATGACAGTATCTTCGGGCTCAGCACGTTTGACCCGATCAAGAGCGCCGCTTTTTAGCGTGGGTGGTTCAGGCGCGCCGGCGAGTCGCTTAAGGGCCGACAGTACATTTGTTTTGGTCGCCTCTTCATTGATGAAGGGAACGACTTCTACGCGCTCGGCGGGCGTCACTTGCGAAAGGCGTAGGCGGACCTCTTCGGCGAAGCTCTGCGCGTCGGCCTTAGCGTACTTCAAATTGTATTGCGCGTTGGCGTACTCATTCACGCCGATGGCGATGATGTAGACAGTGCCCGCGCGCTTCAGACTCTCAGCGCCGGTTAAGGGCAACTGAGCGTCTTTGCTTTTGACGTTATCTTTGTTGAAGGCGTAGGCAGTCAGCCGGTTCGCTCCGGCGGCGACTGTAATCTCGTCCTCGAGAGTGACCGCCGGTTTACCATTCAGCACATCGCC
>DASXRU010000239.1:0-6831 GCA_036506395.1 Pyrinomonadaceae bacterium
GCTAGTGGTTGGCGAGACAAAGAAATCGCCGCAGACGGTAAAGGCGATCGCCCATAAGACGGGAGTTACGACTGTCCAGGTCACTTCGACACGAATGCTTGGCGCTTACGGATTTCTGCGCGCCTTGTTCGAAATTTTCGCAGAACACAAGACCGCCGTGGATGTTGTTACAACATCTGAAGTCAGCGTGTCATTATCACTCGACGACACGAGTGCCTTACCGGCGATTGTTTCGAAACTGGAAAAACTCGGCACCGTGTCGATTGAAGAAGGACGCGCGATTCTTTGCGTTGTGGGCGAAGGTTTACGCAGTACGCCCGGCATTGCAGCTCGCATCTTCTCGACGATTAGCGACATAAATGTTTCGTTGATCTCGCAAGGCGCCTCCAAGATTAATCTCACCTTCGCAGTTGAAGAGACGCGCGTTCGTGAGACGGTGGCCCGGCTGCATAGGGAGTTTTTTGAGAATACAGATGGTGAAGAGGCGATTATCGAAGACGCCACTACCAGGGTCGAAAGCCAGGTAGTCAGATGAACCTCTTCCAGCTAGCACGCAAACTGATCGACATTCCTTCGGTGACTGGTGAGGAGAGACTGGTCGGGTTGTTTTTGAAGTCGCATCTCGAAGGTCTGGGCTACAGCGTCGAGATGCAGCACGTCGAAAAGGGTCGCTGCAACGTGATTGCCACGACTGGCGCCCCACCGCGCATCGTGCTTTCAACCCACATGGACACAGTGCCGCCACATATAGGGTGCCGAGAAGATGATCGCTTCATCTACGGACGCGGGGCCTGTGACACCAAGGGAATCATCGCCGCGCAAATCTTCGCCGCCGAACGGCTCCGTGGCGCCGGCTTTCGCGAGGTGGGTTTGCTGTTCACGGTCGATGAGGAGTTATCCAGCCTTGGCGCGCAAGTCGCGAACGAACATCCATTGGCGGAGCAGTGTCGTTACTTGATCAATGGGGAACCGACAGATAATCGTCTGGCGACGGGCACCAAAGGATCGCTTCGCTTGACTGTCAAGACTGAAGGCCGGGCCGCTCATTCAGCCTATCCGGAGCAAGGCGAATCGGCAATTGAGAAAATGCTGGACATTCTCGCGAGCATTCGCGACTGCGTTTGGCCCGGCGATGCGTTCTTTGGCGACACCACATGCAACATCGGCGTAATTGCCGGCGGTACACGGCCGAATGTCATACCGGCGGAAGCGAGCGCCGAGTTGCAGATTCGATTGGCAACCGGCGCCAGCGCGGTTAAGCAAGCCCTGGAGAATGTGGTCGCCGGTCGGGCAACTTTGGAATACACTTCGGAGCACGATCCGGTCCGTCTGCATTCGGTCGGAGGCTTTGATCAATGTGTGGTGCGCTTCACAACCGACATTCCGTACCTGGCCCGCTGGGGCACACCGCTTTTGCTGGGACCGGGCTCGATCCTGGACGCGCATACGGAGCACGAGCGAGTTGCAAAGAGTGAACTGGTTGGCGCGGTGGACCTTTATGTGAAACTGGTCGAGGGGCTCAACTTGGCTTAGCGCAGTCAGGAAGGGGGCATGCCCCCGCTGTCTTAGTCATCTTGCAGGCTCAGGTTGAAATAATAAGAGCGGGGGCATGCCCCCTTCCTGACTGCAGGTTGGACAAGTTGAAGGCTTTGCAGGTTGAACAAGTTGAAAGCTTTGCAGGTGGGATTAGTTGAAAGCTTTAGATTTTAGATGAAGGATATTCAGTGAAGATTGCTTTGATTGGATACGGGGCGATGGGGCAACTGGTTGCCGGGCGCGCGAGCGATGCGGGCGACGAAATTGGCGCCACGATCACTTCGCAAGACAACGTCAACATCACAGAGCTCGCCGAGCAGTTAAGTGGCCACGACGTCGCAATCGATTTTTCCGTAGGCGGCGCTGTACTCGAGCACGTTGAAGCGTGTGCCCGTGCCGACGTGCCACTGGTTGAAGGAACCACCGGTTGGAAAGAGCAGGAGGCTGACGCGCGACGCATTGTCACTGCGCACAATGGCGCGCTTGTGTTTGGCGCGAACTTCTCGGTTGGCGTGAATGTGTTCTATCGCATCGTCGCCCATGCAACTTCGTTGTTTGCCGCTGTGGAAGGGTACGAGCCATTTATCGAAGAGGCGCACCATTCCCGCAAGCGCGACGCCCCTTCCGGCACGGCATTGCGGCTGCGCGACTTGATGGCCCAACACCTCAGCGGCGTTGAGATTCCTATTGCCTCGACACGGGCCGGCCACATTCCCGGGACTCATCGGGTTGGTTTTGATTCTGTCGCGGACCAGATCACACTTACGCACATGGCCCGGTCGCGAGAAGGCTTTGCTGCTGGTGCGCTGGTAGCGGCGCACTGGATTGCAGGACGCAAAGGCGTTTATGAATTTGCTGAGGTGATTGATGAAATATTGAAGAGTGATGGGGATGAGTTTCAGAGATAGATTTTCCATATATCATTTGTCATCGAAATGCAGAAGTAACGGAGGGCGGTGTTTAGAGTACCAACTTTAGTTGGGCTTTTATCTAACAAAAAACTTTTTATTAATAAAAAGCCCGACTGAAGTCGGTACTCTGAACGCCGCATAGGGCACGAGGCGCATGATGCGAGGGTAATGGAAAATGAGAATTGGGAAATGATATATGGAAAATCTGCATTAGCTTTTTCCTTTTGGGGAGGTGCTTAAATGACTATCAAGCTTGACTGGCTGCGCGGATGCGCAACTGCCTTAGTGACTCCGTTCACCAAAAGCGGCGCGGTGGATGAAGATAGGATGCGCTCGCTCGTCGAGTACCAGATGAACAATGGTGTGCGGCTGCTTGTCCCCTGCGGCACGACGGGCGAGAGCGCAACCATGACGGAAGAAGAGGATGAGCGCGTCATAAAGTTGACGATTGATACCGCCAGGGGCCGCGCGCGCGTCATTGCCGGGACCGGCAGCAATTCGACCGCGGCTGCCTGCGAGTATTCGCAACGTGCCCGTGCCCTGG
The DNA here is from genome assembly GCA_036506395.1 of Pyrinomonadaceae bacterium. Lineage (GTDB taxonomy): Bacteria > Acidobacteriota > Blastocatellia > Pyrinomonadales > Pyrinomonadaceae > DASXRU01. Next base: position 2,992 of record DASXRU010000239.1, read on the forward strand.
GCACTGATGCAATACTCGTCGTCGCTCCTTACTACAACAAGCCGACGCAGGAAGGACTCTATGCGCATTTTCGCACAGTGGCGGAAGCGGTGAGCGGTCTGCCGGTGGTGATTTACAACGTACCCGGTCGAACTTCTTCGAATATCTCGGCGCAAACCACGGTACGTCTCGCGCGCGATACGGAAAACATCGTGGCTGTTAAAGAAGCGTCAGGAAACCTGACGCAGATAATGGAAATTTTGCGCGAGCGTCCTGAAGGCTTCCACGTTCTTTCCGGGGATGACGCGATCACGCTCCCTATGATCGCGCTTGGTGCTGACGGCTTGATCTCCGTCGCCTCGAATGAAGCGCCGGAGCTGATGTCGCGCCTGGTTGATCTGGCGCTGGCAGGGAAGTGGGATGAAGCGCGCGATCTTCAATACAAGCTTTTGCCGCTGATGGAAGCGAACTTCATTGAATCGAGTCCCGGTCCGGTCAAAGCTGCAATGGCGATGATGGGTTTGCTCGAAGAGAACTTCCGGCTGCCGCTGGTTCCGATTCAGGAAAAGAGTCGGGCACGTATACTTGAGGTGATCACTGAACTCGGTCTGCTAAAAGGAACGCCACATGCTGCGTGAGCGAATCGAAGAGCTGGCGGCGCGAACGAGCACGCAATTCACGCCGGCGGATCGATCTCTTTTCGAGGAGTTCAAGCACGCGCTCAATCGTGGTGAGATTCGCGCCGCGGAAAAAAAAGCAGACGGCAAGTGGGAAGTGAATTCATGGGTCAAGCAGGGAATCCTGCTGGGCTTTCGCATGGGCGCCATCACGGACATGTCCGCGGGGTCCGGTTTACGTTTCTTCGATAAGGACACTTATCCGCTCCGCCCAATGACCGTCGCCGACAACGTACGCATCGTGCCCGGTGGCTCGAGCATTCGGGACGGGGCATACATTGCCCCCGGTGTGGTGTGCATGCCGCCGATGTACGTGAACGCCGGAGCATACGTTGACGAAGGCACAATGATCGACAGTCACGCGCTGGTCGGTTCGTGCGCTCAGATAGGAAAGCGCGTGCACCTATCGGCAGCAGCCCAAATCGGCGGCGTGCTGGAACCAGTAGGCGCGGTCCCGGTCGTGATCGAAGATGACGTGCTGGTGGGCGGAGGTTGTGGGGTTTACGAAGGAACGGTCGTGCGTGAACGCGCAGTGCTGGCGGCGGGAACGATCCTTACCGGCTCGACGCCGGTTTACGATCTGGCGCGCGAGGCAATCTACCGGCGCACCGCGGAAAAGCCGCTCGAGATTCCCGCCGGCGCAGTAGTTGTGCCTGGCTCCCGCGCAGTGCAAAGCGAACGCGGCCGCGAGTGGGGCCTCTCGATTTACGCCGCAGTGATCGTGAAGTACCGCGACGAAAAGACCGAAGGCGCAGTGCAACTGGAGGACTACCTGCGTTGAGCTGGGAGCCTTGACACGAGAGAACAACGAACCTATTTTTGAGCCTGATGTTCCCAATAACTTACATTCAAATTTCCGAGAAACACGATGCAAAGGGTTTTCTTGCTTTGGCGAAGAGCGGCGTCCCCGTAAGTTGCCTGCCTCAGAATACCTATGGCGTCCATCCTGAGCATCTCAAGATCTTGAAACGTAAACGAATCCCCTTTAAGAAACTGCAAGCCAGCAACATTCGCCTGCCGCGGCCCACTCAGGCTGTATGAGAAAGTATGAAATCTACTTGCCTTTGAAATACAACGACGGCAAAGATATCGAGCCGGAGAAAATCAAGCAAATCAAGGAAGAACTCGTAGCGAACTTTGGCGCTATCACAGTGAGTTCTCGATCGTCGCCGTATCAAGGAACATGGAAGTATGGCGGAGTCGAATACATCGACGACATCATAAAGGTAGAGATCGTCGCTTCCGGCGACAAGTTGACTAAGGGATTTCTCAAAGATTTCAAAGAACGCCTCAAAGAATCTCTCCAGCAGATCGACATTCTGATCACAACCCACGGCATTCAGGTCATCTGATGACAAGTAATATGGAAAAGCAGGCCATACATTTTACAGCCTGACTTTGTGGCCCTGGCCATCCGACGGTAGACAGCGTTAAAAAAAATTGATTTACTCCGCACATGAGCAACAAACAGATTGTTGAGGACTTGCTTCAGCGCATTCCAGAGGGTGCTTCGCTGCATGACATCGCGCAGGAGATCGAGTTTATCGCCGCGGTGCGACAGGGATTGGACGAACTTGATCGTGGTGAGCGGATACCAATAGAGGAAGTCGAGCGTGAGCTTCCCTCATGGATTATCAAGTAATCCTTTCGCCCTCTGCCCTCGCTGACCTGCGTGACATTGTCCGTTACATCTCCTTCGATGCGCCAGATTGCGCCCTTGAATTCGGTCGGTTTCTTATTTCGCGGACCCGGCTTCTCGCGCAATCCCCGGAACTTGGCAGGCTCGTGCCGGAGTTTGAAGACCAGTTCATTCGCTGGCGAAGGCCGAGATCTCCTCATCGAGGCGAAGTCTTCTACCGACACTGCATTCTGCCGGATGGCCGTCGGACAGCTCCTTGATTACCGACGTCAACTATGCGGAAGCGCCACGACAGATCTGGCGGTGCTGTTCAGTGATCCGCCCGGAAAACATGTGCGCAATTTTCTCGGATACATCGGCATTAAGGCTCTGTGGTTTATAGGTGATAAGGTCGTTGACGCGTCAGGCTCAATCCTGTTTGCTTAGCGCACAAAAGGCTCAAAGTTCTGACGGCCAAAACGTCGGGCCGTGAGCCTCTTCCGGATGCGACTGCAGTGGAGGATCGGTTTCGTTGAGAAAGTTTCAGCCACCAGCTTTTCTTCGCGGAATTGAAAAGAGCGTGATTCGCCAGATCTCGGATCGCGCGAAGCCGGGCAGCATCAGTCTTGGCCTCGGGGAGCCGGACCTGCCGACGCCGGAAGTCATTCGTCGCGCTGCCGTCCGCGTGATCGAGCAGGAGCAGAATGGCTACACGTTGCAGGCGGGATTGCCGGCGCTGCGCGAACGCATCGCCGCCGACTACCCGCATATGCGACTGTCGACGGACGATGTGCTCATCACTGCCGGCTCGCAAGAGGCGCTTTATCTCGCGTTGCTGACGCTGGTGGATGCCGGTGATGAAGTACTGATTCCAAATCCGGGGTTTGTCGCCTATCCAACAATTGCGCGCATGGGCGGCGGACGTGCGGTGTTTTATCGCTTGCCGGCTGAAGATGATTTCAGTTTCGACCTCGAAGATTTCGAGGGACGCATAACTTCGAAGACGAAAGTTGTCATCTGCATTAGTCCTTCAAATCCCACGGGACGTGTGTTCACGAAAGATGATTTGCAGGCTATGTCCCGGGCTGTAGAAGAGAAGGCTCCGGGCGCCTATATCATCAGCGACGAAATCTACCGGGAGCTTTATTACACGCTGGAGCGCCCGTCGTCGATTTCAGAGTTTTATCCGCGCACGATTGTTATCAGTGGGCTATCAAAGTCGATGAGCATGACCGGGTGGCGATTGGGTTGGATGTGCGGCGACAAAGAGGTCATCAGCAGCGCGCTGGTGCTCCACGGTTATGTCACCACCTGCGCATCGACGGTTTCGCAGAAGGCCGCACTGGCCGCCTGGACCAGCGAGGCTGAAGAGGCGCGCCGGCAGCACCGCGGCATCTTCAACGAGCGGCGCGATCATCTGCTGGCGACGCTGCGCAACGAGATTGGATTACGAGGCGTTACGCCGGACGGCGCCTTCTACACGATGGTTGACGTGCGTCCCTACGGCGATTCGATGAGCGTAGCGGAAAGGGCGCTGGAAGCCGGGGTGGTTACCGTTCCCGGCTC
>DASXRU010000240.1:0-7354 GCA_036506395.1 Pyrinomonadaceae bacterium
TTCTGCCGCGCGGTCCCAATGATGCGCACGCCTTCGATCGCCGATAATCGCTCGGTGGCATATCGCAACAGCTCTTCTTCGTAGGCCATCGCCTGTTCGCGCCCGATGCCGTTTAAGTAATCAATCGCCGCCCCGAGGCCGATTTGCGAAGCGATGGCCGGCGTGCCTGCTTCGAATTTATTCGGCAAGCCTGCGTATGTGGTTTTCTCAAAAGTGACGCTGCGAATCATGTCGCCCCCGCCCTGGAACGGATTCATCTCTTCGAGCAGGCGCGCCTTGCCATATACGATGCCGCTGCCGGTGGGCGCGAACATCTTATGACCGGAAAGCGTGTAGAAATCACAATCCAGATCCTGCACGTCGATGGGCATGTGCGGCGCTGACTGGGCCCCATCAATCAACACCGGCACGCCATACTTGTGCGCGCTTTCGATCATCCCCTTGATTGGATTAATCGTTCCTAAAGAATTGGAGACGTGCGTCACAGCCACGAACTTCGTGCGCTCATTCAATAACGCCTCGTATTCGTCCAATAGCAGTTCGCCGGCGTCGTTCATGGGAATAACACGCAGGCGCGCGTTCTTCTCTTCACAAAGCATTTGCCAGGGAACGATGTTGGAATGATGTTCCATAGCGGAGATGATCACTTCATCTCCGGCGCCGATGAATTTGCGGCCGTAGCCATGCATTACCAGGTTGATGCCTTCGGTGGCGCCGCGGACGAAGATGCATTCTTTCGCCTCGCGCGCGTTGATGAATCGTTTGACCTTTTCCCGCGCGCCTTCGTAGGCAGTAGTTGCCTTCACGCTCAGATAGTGGACGCCGCGATGAATGTTTGAATGTTCGTGTTCGAGATAGACGCTGCCGCGCTCAACCACGACCTGCGGCACCTGCGAAGACGCCGCGTTGTCGAGGTACACCAGCGGCTTGCCGTTTACAGTCTGGCGCAACACCGGAAAGTCTTCGCGAATGCGATCGACGTCCCAGTCGATACGGGAAATGGGACTTGTTATTACTGATTTCTCGATTGTGGCCATAACAACACTCGCAACGCAAGCATCATGCGCGCCGCCTGCAATGATCGCTGAAACGGATTGAAAACCAATCCCAGCTCCTCCAGGGTAACAACCCCCAGCAGCGCCTCGTCACCAGGCTTTCCCAAAACGACCGGCGTGTGTGTCTCGCCCTGGGGCAGGATGATGTAACACTCAGAAATGTCCCGCTTGATTTTGGTTCCATCTGCAAGCACAAACGTAAGACGCCGCTCGGGCTTGAGGCCAATCGCTTTCCAGATCTTGAGCGGCAACAAGGTGTATTTGGCGCCGCTGTCCACCAGGAAATCAGTCGTTGTTTGTTTCCCGGTTGGGCCGGTCACAGTTCCTTCAACAAAGGTTATGCCCATTGTTTCCTCTTAAAGTCGCAATGGTTACACTCTGATCATCTTCGTAGCAACAGCCGCGGGCTATTCAACCAGGGCCTCCGCATGCAGGCGATTCAGCACCGCTTCATCCAATTGCGCCCGAATGGAGTCGATTTCGATCTTGGCAATCACCTCTTCGGCGAATCCGTAGGTCAACAGATTGCGCGCAACGTCCCGGTGCATGCCCCGCGTCTGGAGATAAAAAAGCTCCTCTTCATCGAGCTGGCCGATGGCCGCACCATGTGCGCATTTCACATCATCGGCAAAGATCTCCAACTGCGGCTTCGTATCCACCCGCGCCTCGTTCGACAACAGCATGTTCTTGTTCGTTTGCATGGCATCGGTCTGCTGCGCGCCTTTGTGAACAAAAACCTTGCCGTTAAAGACGGCGCGTGAACGGCCATCGAGGATGCCTTTGTAAAGCTGGTGGCTGGTGCAGTGTGGTTGCAAATGATCGATTAGGGAATGCGTGTCAGTGTGCTGGCCATTGTCGATCATGTACAGGCCGTCAACCCAACACTCCGCTCCTTCATGATCCATTTTGATGCCAATATCGTGACGCGAAAGTTGAGCGCCGAGAGTTATCGTGGTCGTATCGAACTTACTTTCCTTACCAAGATCGACTTTCGTTGTCGCCACGTGGAAAGACTCCATGCTTTCCCGCTGTAGTTTGTAATGCCGTAATTGCGCGCCCTCTCCGATGACCAATTCGCCCACAGCACTGGTGAAATAGGCGCCGCTTCCCATACTGGCGTAGCTTTCAACTACCGTAGCCGCGCTATTCTCCTCAGCGATGACCAGCACGCGGGGAAATGAAACGTGCGGCTGAATGCCGGGCTGCGACAAGAAAAGCAGATGAATCGGTGCTTCGACTTTCTGGCCTAGTGGAATCAGCACGAAGGCACCGCTGGCAAACAACGCCGTGTTGAGCGCGCTGAATCCGTCTTCGTTATAGTCCGCATGACGCGCCAGTTGTTCGCGAATCACCCCCTCATGGCCGGGGTTGCAAAGCGCCTCTGCCAACTCCATCACTATTACGCCCGCCGGCAACGCATTCAGATTTGAAAGTGACTTATCAAAAATGCCGTTGATGAAAACCAAACTACTCTCGCGCGCCTCTTCACAAATAAAAGGACGCACGCCGGTGCTTTCGCTCAAGCGAGTTGCCGGGCGCCCCAGTACCAGCTCGAATGTGCCTTTGGCGATCGCCGCAACGTTTGTGTATTTCCACTCTTCCTCGTTGGTGGTAGGAAAGCCAATCTGCTCAAAACGATCGAACGCACTATCGCGCAGACGACGCACCCAACCGGCCTCCGTCGTTCCCGGCGCTTCAGCAACTGCCCGAAAAGCTGCTTCGTAACTCGTTTTCTCTTTTACGGCTTCTGTTACCATCGCTTTACGTTGCCAGCTGCGCAACCTCCGCGTTCACCGCCACACCTTTGCTCTTCAGCCAGTCATAACCCTTTTCTTCCAACTCCAGCGCGAGTTCTTTGCCGCCTTCTTTGACGATGCGCCCGCCGGAGAGCACGTGCACAAAGTCAGGGATGATGTAGTTGAGCAGGCGCTGATAGTGCGTCACCAGAACTACTGCATTCTCCGCATTCTTCAGTTGGTTAACGCCTCCGGCAACAATGCGAAGCGCATCGATGTCCAGACCCGAATCGGTTTCATCCAGGACGGCAAGCGTAGGCTCCAGCACAGCCATCTGTAGAATCTCGTTGCGCTTTTTCTCGCCGCCGGAAAATCCTTCATTGACCGACCGCGTCATGAAGCTGGCATCCATCTCGACGATCTTCGCCCGCTCTTTTAGCAGGTCCTTGAACTCGAGGGGGTCCAGCTCGTCTTTGCCTAAATGCTTTTGCTTCTCGTTATAGGCCAGCCGCAGAAACTGGGCGTTCGAAACTCCGGGAACTTCGATCGGATATTGGAAGGCAAGAAACACGCCCTCGCGCGCGCGCTCGTCCGGTGACAGCTCCAGCAGGTTCTTTCCCTGATAGAGCACCTCGCCGCGCGTCACTTCATAAGACGGATGCCCGGCGATTACCTTTGCCAGCGTCGATTTGCCCGACCCGTTGGGGCCCATGATGGCGTGGACTTCGCCTTTATTAATCCTGAGATTGATGCCTTTGAGAATTTCATTGCCATCAACCGTCGCATACAGATCACGAATTTCTAACACGTAGATTTACTCCGTAAATTCTGGTTACAGGTGTCGGGTGCCAGGTGTCGGTCAAAACCCAAACGGCACCTGACACCCGACACACGATATCTGCTATTAACCGACGCTGCCTTCCAGCTTCATTCCCAGAAGACGCGTCGCTTCCACTGCAAACTCCATCGGCAGTTGTAAAAATACGTCTTTACAAAAGCCGTTAATGATCAGCGAGACGGCGTCTTCCTGCGATATGCCGCGCTGCATCAAATAAAACAGTTGCTCCTCGCTAATCTTCGAAGTCGATGCCTCATGTTCCACCCTGGAGCTGCTGTTCATTACTTCAATGTAGGGGAACGTGTTCGCGCCGCAATTGGAACCAATCAGCATGGAATCGCATTGCGTATAGTTCCGCGCGTTCTCGGCCTTCGGCATGATCTTAACCAGGCCGCGATAGCTGTTATTCGCATGGCCGGCGGAAATGCCCTTGGAGATAATCGTCGAACGCGTATTTTTGCCGAGATGGATCATCTTGGTGCCGGTGTCCGCCTGCTGCGCGTGGTTAGTCAGGGCCACCGAGTAAAACTCACCAATCGAATTGTCGCCCTGCAAAATGCAGGAAGGATACTTCCAGGTGATCGCTGAGCCGGTTTCCACCTGGGTCCACGAGATCTTCGAGTTGCGACCGGCGCACTTGCCGCGCTTGGTAACGAAGTTGTAAATGCCGCCGACACCGTTCTCGTCGCCTGCGTACCAGTTCTGCACGGTCGAGTACTTGATCTCCGCATCGTCGAGCGCGACCAGCTCTACTACGGCGGCGTGCAACTGGTTCTTGTCAAACTTCGGCGCGGTGCAGCCTTCCAGGTAAGAAACGTAGGAACCTTCTTCGGCAATAATCAGCGTTCTCTCAAACTGTCCTGATTCCGAATTGTTAATCCGGAAGTAGGTTGAAAGCTCCATCGGACAGTGCACGCCTTTGGGAATAAAACAGAACGAACCGTCCGAGAAGACTGCGCTGTTTAGCGCGGCGTAAAAATTATCATTCGTCGGCACGACGGACCCGAGATACTTCTGCACCAGCTCAGGATGCTCGCGCACCGCTTCGCTGAACGAACAGAAAATCACGCCATGCTTTTTCAATCTCTCTTTATAGGTAGTGGCTACCGAAACCGAATCGAACACTGCATCGACTGCTACGCCCGCCAACTGTTTCTGCTCCGATAGAGGTATTCCCAGCTTTTCGAAAGTGCGCAGCAATTCGGGATCGACTTCATCAAGACTGGCCTTCTTCGCCTTTTGCTTCGGCGCGCTGTAATAAATCATGTCCTGATAGTCGACTTGCGGGAAGCTGATGTTGGGCCAGTTGCGAGGCTCTTTCATCGTCAGCCAGTGCCGGTACGCTTTCAGACGAAAGTCCAGCATGAACTGCGGCTCGTTCTTCTTTGCCGAGATCAGGCGCACAGTGTCTTCGCTTAACCCGCGCGGAATCATGTCCGACTCAATGTCGGTAACGAAGCCGTACTTGTATTGCTTGTTTGTTAGTAATTCGACCTGGCTCATTATTAGTTCTCGCTTAATTTACCCAAATGAATTTAGATATCCGGACTTTTCAGGCGATCGTCTGCACCCGGCCCAGGCGCTGCTGTAGCTTTTGAATCCGATGGAGCGTTGCATCGACCTTTGCCTCGGTGCCCACCAACTGCGCCAGAGTGATCTCAGAAAGAGCATTTTGCACCACCTCATGCAGCCCGACGATGACGGGACGAATTCCGCAGTCGCTGGTATGCACGCAAACGTCCATGACGCCGGTGTGGGTTTTGCAAAAGGAGTCCACCGTGTCTGTATCGAGCACACGAATAACTTCGTTCAAGCGAATCTCCGATGCCGGCCGGGCCAGCGAGTAGCCACCCTTCGTTCCCCTCTGCGACTGAACGATGCCGGCCTTGTTCAGGATCCAAAGCAGCTTGCCGGCGTTCGCAACGGAAAGACCCTCGCGTTCGGCAATTTGCGACAGGGTCAGCGACTCGCCTTCAGCTTCCGCTCGTGCGAGTTGCACCAGACACCGCAATCCATATTCTTCCTGTGCCGAGATCTTCATCAGTCCATCCACCTTCAAAGGTAAATGTTGTAAACGAGAGCATTATAAATATACCTGACTTTTAAGTCAAGATTGGCCCACCAAGTCTGTTAGCCGTTGACTGGCTTATGGTTCCTTGTCCATGGCCTGCCTGCTTGCGGCTTTGCCGCCGCACAGTGCGGTAAGGCTCTGCCTTACCGTTTGGCAGCTCTATTCTGACCGGAGGCTACGCCTCCTTTCTGAGGCGTAGCCTCAGAAATTAATACCTTGTACTGGAAAGGCGAAGCCTTTCCGCACTGTGCGGCGGCAAAGCCGCAAAGGCGAATAGAGTGAGGTGTCCAATGTAAATTGGGATACCCGAATCTTTGTCTTACAATGGTAAAAAGTGTGGACAAACTTATCTAACCGCCGTTGGCTTGGCTATTGCACCGCTGTTTTCGGAATTGCCGTAGTCACCGGCGTACTAAAGCTCTTTGGCACGCACGTCAATCCAACGACGGTTGCCCTTGCTCTTCTGCTGGTCATTCTTTTGGTAGCTACCGGATGGGGCTCGAGACCAGCGGTCGTTGCCTCGCTACTCGGTGTAATCTGCCTTAACTTTTTCTACCTCCCTCCAGTTGGAACATTCTCGATCGCCGATCCCGGCAACTGGATTGCCCTGTTTGCTTTTCTAGTTACGGCGGTGGTTGCAGGCCGCCTTTCTGCCAGCGCAAAAGAACGCGCGGAAGAAGCCGAGGCCGGGCGGCGCGAAATTGAACGGCTATACCAGGAGCTGCAGGACAGGTTCGAGCGTTCGAGTGAGGCAAAAGCCTTGAAGCAGAGCGAGCAGTTAAAGTCGGCATTGCTGGATGCGGTGACTCATGATCTACGCACGCCGCTGACTGCCATCAAAGCGTCGGTGACTACGCTCCTGGAAGAACTGCACACTCAGCCTGACGGCAGGAAGCCGGTAGCGCTCGATGAGGAAGGTCACAAAGAGATGCTGGAAGTCATAGACGAAGAGGCCGACCGGCTTGATCGTTTTATCGAAGGCCTGATGGAGCTGGCCCGCATCGAAGCCGGCGAGATGCACCTGCGTCGATCCTGGAGTTCAATAGACGAGATTGTGGGTGCGGCCCTCAAGCGGGCCGCGCCTCGTCTGCGCAGTCACCGGCTCGAAGTGTGGATCGAAGACGAATTACCGGCAATCCGAGTTGATGAGCACGCCGTGGCTGAGGTCGTCTATACCCTGGTTGATAACGCCGCCAAATATTCTCCTCAAGGCTCTGCGATCCGAGTGCGTGCGTGCCCGTATGACGCTCAGACAATTCAGCTGACGGTGGAGGACGAAGGCTCGGGGATTCCTGCCCAACTGCGCGAGCGTGTCTTTGATAAGTTCTTTCGGGCGACGCGGGATGGCGACGTGGGAGGCGCCAAAGCTTCCGGAAGTGGAATGGGTTTGGCGATCGCGCGAGGGATCGTTGAAGCGCACGGCGGCCGCATCTGGATCGATGATATCGGTGGCCATCAGGGCCTGAAGGTGGTAGTTGAACTCCCCACCGGGGATGACGATGGCTCGAAGCCAAAAACGAATTCAGCATCGCGTATGAATTCGTAAGCGTTCATTACCATGGAAGCTAAACAACGCATTCTGGTCGTTGACGACGAACCGCAAATCACGCGCGTGCTCCGCCGCAGTCTAATCTCGCAGGGCTATGACGTGCAT
>DASXRU010000241.1:0-11155 GCA_036506395.1 Pyrinomonadaceae bacterium
ATCGGAAAGGCGTTCGTATAGTTGTCTTTCCAACCGTCATCAAACGTTAGCGCGATGCCGTTATCAGGAAAGACACCGTCTTGTTGGTAGTGCTCGATCAATTCCGAAGCCTGGTAGAAAACAAACCCCTTTCTCTTCAAGTAGGCCATTTGCCGCGCGAATCTTTGTGGCGGAGTGAAGCCGCCGCGCACCAGAGAGTCAGGCGCCGGCTTGTCGATCTTGTGATAAAAAACAACCGGAATGACCATTGTGAATCAGGTTCTATGCTAGCGGCGGCGGAGCCGCTAAGCGCTAGATGTTAGGCTCCTCAAAAACACTGACATCCGAATCTGCGCGTGTCAGCAACCAGTTGCCGGGATCGTACATTAACTCTTGTCGCGTCGGAGAGTAGACCATGAATTCCGGGGAAGTTTTGATGCGCCAGAATCCCAAGTGCAGCAAACGTGCTTCGACCCGAGGCTCGAGGACATCGGTTACCAGGCTGCCGGCGCGTCTTTCGATAGCCAGCCGCAAAGCGGCTTTCAAGAGTTCGTCAATTACCTCTTCGGCGTGGCTCGCATCGTAACAGATGTCGCTAATCGCGGCCTTGGATGGCCCACCGGGTTCTGCTTTTCGGAAGAACAGGACGATATACCCTGATAGTTGCTCCTCTTCATATAGGCCCAGCACGTCGAACTTTTTCCCCGGCTGTTGCATGAACTGCCAGCGCAGAAATCGCGAACTACGAATCACAGCGCAAGGCCATAGCCGGGAGACTCTTTGCCATAAGTCGTCGAAAGACGCATCGAAATCTGTGACTCCGCGCACGGCGTAGCGCGTGTTCGCAGACGCCCGGGTTAGACCGGAACGAAAAGGAGCGTAGGCGAGATTCGCCAGCTCGCGCAGCGGGGCAACAATGGAGAGCTCTTTCATCGCCTGGCCCGGATAAAGTAATCGCTGGTAGCGATGGACAGCTCCCATCGCCACCCAGTCAAGACTGCGCAGAACGTTGCCGGATTGTTCATTGAAACCCAGAGCGAACATTGTCGGGTAAGTTTGACGGGCCAGCAGAAGCAAGCGCTTGCCCAGTTTTTGTCCACGGTATTCAGGGAACAGAATGAAATCCAGAATCCAGATGGCCCGCCGGGTTTCCTCCTGGACTTTGAGTTGCACCAGAATCGTGGCCGCCTGGCCCACAACCCGAGCGCCATCCTTCACGATCCAGAGTGGAATATCATTCGGCGAAGTGTATGGGTTTTCCAGGTAGTGCCATTTCCAGAAGGCGGGATCGCTTTTGCGCGGCTCGTTAGCATAAGCGATGCGGAGAAAAGAGAGCAGGGCCTCCTCATCCGGCAACTCAAACTGTTTGATTTGAACGTCGTGGGGCATGGATCTGAGGGCCGAAGCGTTTCTGAGCAAGTGTTCCAGGGTTGAATCTTGACCGTGCCAGCTTATCTGCCTCGGCGTTGTCTCAAATCAATCTGCGCGCGTGGGCCAGCACGTTCTCGATATTGAATCCCAGTTCGCGCATAGCTACGTCGCCGGGCGCCGATCCACCGAAGCGATCCAAACAGATCACATTTCCTGCGGGCCCAACCCAGCGATCCCAGCCCTGACGCACCCCGGCTTCGATACCTAAACGAGCTGTAACCGAAGGCAGCAAGACTTGATTGCGATACTCCTCCGCTTGCTCTTCGAAAAGTTCCCAGCACGGCATCGAGACGACGCGGGTCGGAGTGCCTTCCTGCTGCAAAGTCTCACGCGCCTCGAGTGCAAGTGAAACCTCGGAGCCGGTGGCCAGCAGGATTAGTTTAGGAAGCGTGAGCGGCTCACCCGCCGCTGCGCTCTCCTTTGCGGTCGGGCCAGTCCCGCGAGGGGCTTCTGCTTCGGCCAGGATGTAGGCGCCGCGGCGCAGGCCTTCCGCGGAAGAGTAGCGCGTGCGATCAATCAAAGGCACTTTCTGCCGTGTCAGCGCCAGCGCCGTGGGAGCTTTGCGCCGGAGGATAGCGATGCGCCAGGCTTCGCGTACTTCATGGACGTCGGCGGGCCGAATTACAAACAGATGCGGAATGGCGCGCAGGGCCGAGAGGTGCTCGATAGGCTGGTGAGTCGGGCCGTCTTCGCCCAATCCAATTGAGTCGTGCGTGAACACATAGATCACCTGAACTTCAGAGAGGGCCGCCAGGCGAATTGACGGACGCATGTAATCAGAAAAAGTCAGGAAGGTGCCGCCGAAGGGAATCAATCCGCCGTTCAGGCTCAACCCCGTAAGCGTCGCACCCATCGCGTGCTCCCGCACTCCGAAGTGAATAATGCGGCCTTCGTAGCTGCCCGCTTCGAAGTCGCCGCTACCTTTGATGTCGGTATTATTCGAAACCCCAAGATCAGCGGAGCCGCCGATCAGCATCGGCATGTGGGGAGCCAGTGCGTTAATGACTTCACCGCTGGCCGCGCGTGTCGCCATTGGTTTGGCATCTTCGAATGATGGCAAATGGGTTTCCCAGTCTTTCGGCAGATCGCCGCTCATCACCGTGCGCCACATGCGTCCCATCTCGGCGTGCTTCTCTGAATATCTTTCGATAAGGGCGGTCCATTCTTTTTCCCGCTGTTCGCCATGTTGAACGGCTTCGCGAAAATGATTCAATGCTTCTTCGGGAACGAAAAACTGCTTGTCTTCCGGCCAACCGAGATGACGTTTTGTCTCGCGCACAGCCTCTTCGCCCGGCGCATCGCTGTGGGCCTTGCGCGTCCCCGCCGTCGGCATGCCATAGCCAATCGTAGTCTTCACGGAAATCAGCGAAGGCTTTGTACCCACGGATTGCGCGTCGCGAATCGCAGTTTCGATGGCATCCGTGTCGTTTCCATCTTCAACCGTCAACGTGTGCCAGCCATAAGCTTCAAAGCGTTTAGGCACGTCTTCGCTGAACGCAAGCTTTGTAAAACCTTCGATGGTTACCTGGTTGTCGTCGTAGAGATAGATCAGCTTGCCCAGCTTGAGGTGTCCGGCAAGTGATGCCGCTTCCGAAGCGACCCCTTCCATCAAGTCGCCGTCGGAGACGATGGCATAGACGTGGTGATCGATGAGGGGAAATTCGTCTTTGTTGAATCTAGCAGCCAGATGCGCGGCGCCCATCGCCGTGCCGACGCCGTTCGCAAAGCCCTGGCCCAGGGGGCCCGTTGTGATCTCCACTCCCGGAGTCAAACCGTACTCAGGATGCCCTGGTGTTTTCGAGCCCCACTGGCGAAAGTTTTTGATTTCATCAAGAGAAAGATCGTAGCCAGTCAGGTAAAGCAAAGAGTAAAGAAGCATGGAGCCGTGACCGGCGGAAAGTAGAAACCGATCACGGTTTTCCCACTTCGGATTCTTTGGATTGTGCCGCAGAAATCGCGTCCACAGGACGTACGCCATAGGCGCGGCGCCCAGGGGCAGGCCGGGATGTCCCGATTCCGCCTTCTGCACTGCATCAAGCGAAAGCGTGCGAATAGTATTAATGCAAAGCTGATCGATTGTCCTGGTTTGATCGTTCATCTGCGGCGTGGATGCGCTCATTCGTTTTTGACTCCAGCGAGGGGTTTTGAATCTTTTAGCTTCGGTTTACTTTTCGGAGAAATACTAACACGTTTGGGTAATGGATTCTGCTAGCTTGAGCTTCTTTTCATGAGCGATTACTATTTCCCTTATGCCACTAACACTTGAACAACTCACCGAAGAAGCACTGCGGCTTCCAGTCGCCTCAAGAATCTTGCTTGCTGACAAGCTCGTAGAGAGCCTGGATTTCGAGGAGCTTGATGAGATTCAGCGACTCTGGACCGCAGAAGCAATTCGGCGTCGGGATGAGATTCGCTCAGGGCAGGTGCAGGCTGTTCCGGGCGAGGAGGTGCTCGATGAGGTTCGCCGCCTGGTCGGGCGATGACCTATGATTTCCACCCTGAGGCGCGCCTGGAATACCGCGAGGCTGCAACCTTTTACGAGAGCCGCCGTTCAGGTCTCGGCTCCGCATATACGCTCGAGGTAGAGGCTGCTATTAAACGGATACTGGAAGCACCTGATCGCTGGCGAGTTGTCGAACAAGACGTCCGTAGATGTCTCACCCACGCGTTTCCTTTCGGCATTCTCCACACAGTCGAGCCAGACTCTATTCTAATCATCGCTGTTATGAACCTGCGCCGAAAGCCAGGCTATTGGCACAGCCGTCTCTCTCGTCCAAATACTTAGCGAGGTGATCGGGGGCAATTATGAGCCGCGCACAATTTGATCAAACTGCTTGCGATGCGTTGGCTCAGTGTGTTCGAGACATAGAAAAAGATACTGACGCCGAGATCGTCATTGTCGTGCGGGCCCGTTCCGGATCATACCGCGAGGCGGATTACCTGTTCGGCAGCATCCTCAGTTTCGCCGGACTGCTGTTCGTCTTATTCTCGCCTTTCAACTTTCACCAGTACTGGGTTCCCGTTGACGTAGCCTTGCTTTTCGTCGTCGGCGTCTATCTTTCTTCGCGACTTAATAGCATCAGGCGCTTTCTGACGACGAAAAAGTTTCGGGCACTCGCGGTGCGGAGCGGCGCCGCAGCAATGTTTTACGAAGCCGGAATCGCCAACACCAGCGCCGAGATGGGCGTGCTGGTTTACCTCTCGCTTTTGGAGCGGCGGCTCGAGCTGATTGCCGATCGTGGAGTACTGAAGTTGGTGCCTGCCCTGGAATGGAACAAATCGCTCTTCAATCTACGCCAGGCCGGGCGCCGCCCCGAGTTAGCAGCGCTCAACCAGGCGATGTGCGAACTGGGCGCCCTCCTCGCCCAACACGTGCCGGCCACCGGCGAGAACCCGAACGAGTTGCCTGACATACCGCGCTTCGAGTTGAAATGACGTCGCGACCGCACCCATATCTCCGTTGGACTCTCACGCTGCTGGTATTGCTTGCCGCAGCGTTCATAGCCTGCGCTTTGTTTCCGCCGGAGACCTGGGCGCGCGTCGGTGGCGGAGGATCCTACGGAGGTGGCGGTAGCGGTGGCGGCGGAGGCGGAGGGGGCGGCGGTGGTGGCGGCGGGGGCGAGCTCGTCAGGGTTTTGATTTATCTGACGGTCAAATACCCGGCGATCGGAATCCCGATCGACATTCTTGTCGTAAGTGTGGTCATTTACCGCTGGACGCGGCCACGAAGAAAAGCCACCGAGGTTTACTCGTCCAGCGTCCTTGGCTTGACGCCGTCCAGCTTCGGAGCAGCCGAACAGCAGCAGAGGGTAGAACAGCAATTCGATCAACTGCGCCGCTTCGATCCGAATTTTTCTGAGATCATCTTTACGGATTTCTGTTACGCGCTTTATGCGCGAGCGCATGACGCGCGCGGTGATGGGGCGCCGGCGCTAAACCTGTTATCGCCGTATATCAGCCAGCAGTCACGCAGCGCGCTGTTGCAGCGCAACCCGCCAAACCTCCAGTCTGTTGAAGGAATCATTGTGGGCTCAATGCAGGTGGCGAACGTGGCCGGCCTGGCGACACCACTGGTGCGAATCGGTCTCGAGTTTGAAGCAAACTACACACAGATAGTTTCGGACGACAAGAACGCAAAGGGCGCGCGAAGCGAGATGAGCTACTACGTGCGCGAGCGTTGGGAGCTCGAGCGCAAACGCGATGTGCTGTCGCCGCCTCCGGCCCAGGCGACGGCCCTGCATTGTCCACGCTGCGGAGCGCCGCTCGAGCAGGACAATATTGGAGCATGCAAGTTTTGCGGCACTAAGATCGACAGCGGCGAGTTTCAATGGTACGTCCGCGCGATCACCCTGATGAGCAGCGAAGCCAAAGGCCCGTTGCTGACTTCCAACGTTCCGGAAGTGGGCACCGATTACCCGAGCGTCGTGCAACCTGCGTTCGCAAGTGTGCGGGCCGCTTTTGAACACCAACATCCCGAATTTTCCTGGGGCGAATTCCAGGCCCGCTCTCGTTTGATCTTCACCGAGCTTCAGACTGCATGGGCCACCCTGGAGTGGGAACGCGCTCGACCGCACGAAACAGACAATATTTTCCAGATGCACCTATACTGGATCGAAGCGTACAAGCGGCAGAGTCTGCGCAATGCGCTCGACAATTGCATTATCACTGCCATGCAGCCAGTAAAGATCAAGCAGGACGCGTTCTACAATGCCATCACGCTTCGCATCTGGGGCGCCGGTTACGATTACACGGTCGACACCGCCGGGCACGTGGTCAGTGGATCGAAAAAGAATCTGCGGCGGTGGAGCGAGTACTGGACGTTCATACGTAACGCGCGGGCAAAGCCTTTGCCCACGCGGGCTGACCTGAACTGTCCGAATTGTGGCGCTGCTCTCAAGGTGAATCTCGCCGGCATCTGCGAGTTTTGTGGCGGCAAGATAACTTCCGGCGACTTTGACTGGGTGCTGTCGCGCATCGAGCAGGACGAATCCTATGCCGGCTGACATCTCTTTTGCCGCATGCGACATCGAAGAAAGCCGCAGTTTCCTATAATCTTGAATTCGAACATGGAGTCTTTCTCGTGAAGCGTAACCTCTTAATATTTTTACTCGGGTGGTCCCTGTTTGTACCTTTTGCGGCGCGGATTACTCCCGCCGTTGCCAGGGCGGCCCAGGCCCCGGTTGCCTCGGCGCAGTCACCAGCCACAGCACCGGCGCGCCCGGCGCAATCCCTGATCGTCAGCCGGGAACTGGCGAATGGTCTGGAAGTTATAATCGTGGAAGACCATTCGGTGCCAATCGTCACCATCGAGCTGGCTGTCAGAAACGGATCATTCACCGAGCCACCCGAATTGAACGGCCTGTCGCATCTTTACGAACACATGTTCTTCAAGGCCAACCGGGCCATCGCTAATGCCGAAGACTATCTGCAAAAGATCGGACAACTGGGCATTGCGTACAACGGTTCGACGCGTGAAGAGGTCGTCAACTATTACTTCACGACCACGACTCCGAATCTGCGTCCGGCGATGAACTTCATGCGCGACGCGGCTCGCTATCCCCTCTTTGACAAAGGCGAGTTTGAGCGGGAACGCGAAGTAGTGATAGGCGAAATTGATCGCAACGAGTCGAACCCTTTCTATTATTTGAATAAGGAGATGAACGAACGGCTCTTTTACAAATATCAGAGCCGCAAAAACCCGCTGGGAGATCGCCAGACCGTCTCGACAGCGACGACGGATATGATGCGTCTGATTCAGAGCCGATATTATGTGCCCAATAACTCCGCGCTGGTGGTGACAGGTGATGTGCAGCCGGAAGAGATTTTCAAAATGGCGCAGGAGTTTTACGGAGACTGGCCGCGGCGCGAAAAAGATCCCTTTGTTGAATTTCCCCTGGTGGAGCATCCAGCCTTGCCAAAAAGCGAAGGGGCACTTGTCAAGCAGGATGTGAAGAACGTCGTCATTAACATCGGCTGGCAGGGACCTTCGATCGGTAAAGATAACCCGGGAACTTACGCAGCGGATGTTTTCTCTTTCATTCTGACGCAGCCTAATTCGCGTTTTCAGCGCGCCCTGGCGGACAGCGGCGTGGTCAACGCCGTCACCATCGGCTATTACACCCAGCGCAACGTCGGCCCCATCCAGATCCTGGCGCAGACCAGTCCCGATAAGGCGCGCGCCGCCATTCGCGCCATCTATAACGAGGTGGCGCATTTCAATGACAAAGACTATTTCACGGACGACCAGCTTGAAAGCGCCAAAGCCCTGCTGGAAGCTGACGATCTATACTCGCGGGAAAAGCTCAGCGAGTATGCGCACACGCTTTCGTTCTGGTGGTCCTCGACCGGAATAGATTATTTTCGCGGGTATCTGGGAAATCTGCGCCGCACCTCACGAGCGGACATCAGCCGCTACGTCACGACCTACATTCAGGGCAAGCCACATATTGGCCTGGCCTTGATCTCTGAAGAAGCTCAGCAACAGATTCAATTGAAGCCAGAGGAGTTAATTGGACAATGAGGAGAACAGCAAGCAGGCAATTGGCGGCAGTGTGTAAAGAGCGAGCTAATTTCAGTTGTGACCTTGAGCGTTTGGTGGTTGCACTTTTTTTGACCGCTGTGCTGGTAGTAGCGGCGTGCTTCTCCAGTAGTCCCGCGACCGCATTTGCCCAGGGCGCGGAGAAGCCGAAGATTACGCAGAAAGAGCAAGCATCCCAGGAGGCTCCGCAAACTGAAGCCAGTCAATCGGAGGCTGAACGTCGCGCCGCGGTTTCTGCTGCCGCGCTGGTCACGGAGTTTGATGTCAATGGCTTGAAGGTGCTCGTCAAGCGCCGCACCGGCAGCCAGACGGTGGCCGGCGGGCTTTTCCTGCGCGGTGGCTCGCGTAACATAACTGCGGAAAACGCCGGAATCGAATCCTTGATGCTGGATGTGGCGAGCGAAGCCAGCGTTAATTATCCTCGCGAGCGAATGCGCACGGAGCTGTCGCGCATGGGCACCGTGATTGGCTCGAGCGAAAACTACGATTACTCCGTCCTCTCGTTCACGTCTACCCGTCCAAACTTCGATCGTTCGTGGGACATGTTTACGGATATCGCGCTCCGTCCGTCCTTTTCCAAAGAAGATTTTGATCTGGTAAAGAGTCGCCAGCTTTCTGCTTTGCGCGATGATTCGGACGATCCTGATACTTATCTTCAGCGACTTCAGGAACGCGTAGCCTACGCCGGCCATCCTTATCTTAATCGTCCGCAGGGGACGGTTGAATCCGTATCACGGTTGACGCTTGAAGACGTGCGCCGTTATCACCGGCAAACGATGGAAACATCGCGCCTGTTGCTGGTGATCGTCGGCGATCTGGACCCGGCCCAGCTGCGCCAGCGGATCGCGCTTTCGTTTGGAAAATTGCCGCGCGGGAAATACCGTTCAGAGCCTGTGCCCCAGCTTTCGTTCACCACCGCCACCGTAGAAGTCACGCAACGCGGGCTGCCAACAAACTACATTCAGGGGTTGTTTACGGCGCCGCCACTGACCGCAACCGATATTTATCCTACCCAGGTTGCTTCAAGCATCCTGCGCGACCGCGTCTTTGAAGAGGTGCGTGTAAAGCGCAATCTTTCCTACGCTCCTAACGCATTTCTGGGGAGCCAGGCGGCCAATATCGGCGGCATCTATGTATCGGCAGTCGATGCGAACCAGGCAGTGAGCGTGATGCTAAATGAGATCAGGCGGCTGCAAACGCAACCCATCGATCAACTGGATATCGTCGGAGTCGTCTCGCAATACCTGACCAGTTACTACCTGGGCCAGGAGACGAACGCCGCCCAGGCTGCGAACCTGGCTGAATACGAATTGATCGGCGGTGGCTGGAGAAACTCGTTCGACACTATCACGCGCCTGCGCGCCGTCACTCCGGCAGATGTGCAGCGAGTGGCGCAGAAATACATGCGCAACATTCGCTTCGTAGTGCTGGGTGATCCTAAGAAGATCGATAAGAACGTCTTTACGAATCAGGCTGGATAATTCAGTAGTCCGCGGAAGCGCGTCAAGGTGCCGGCCGGGCTCAAAACTTCAGCGAGATTAGCTTACCTCGCTATCTCGCCCTGCAACTTTTTGTTCAAGTCGGCATCCAGCGGCGCGAGCTTCCGGCTCTGCGCCAGCGCTGAAGCGCGATCACCGAGTTCCAGATAAGTCATGCCGAGGTTGTAATAGGCTTCCGCCATGTCAGGACGCAGGCGCACCGCTTGCTGGTAGGATTCGACAGCTTCATTGAATCTACTGGCGTCAAAATATGCGTCACCCAAACGGTTGTAGGCATCGGCGGAGCCTGGCCGAAGTTGCAACGCCCGCCGATAGGCACGGATGGCTTCTTCGTGCTTGCCCTGCTTCACTTTGCAAAAGCCCACCTCGACCCAGGCTTCGGCGCGCCGGGGATTCTTGTTCACTGCGTTCTCGAAACACGCCAGCGCGCTTTCATAATTTCCCAGCCAGAGCGAATCAAGCCCGTTGCGATACCAGACTTCCGCGAGGGCTTCTGATTGCTGCGGCGATCGACTTCCTTTCGCCAGCTCATCGAAAGTCGAACGATGCTCAGGAAGCGCGGCAAAACGCGCCGACGAGAGGGCCAGATTTATATTCTGACCGTTCGTAACTTTGACGGTCACGATGCCGACGACCTGGCCCTTCATATTGAACAGCGGACTGCCGCTGTTGCCATGGGAGATGGGAACGGTGACCTGGATGATTTTTCCCAGGTTCGGTACGTCGCGAATCGCAGAAACGATTCCATCACTTACTGAGCCTTCCAGCCGCAAAGGATTTCCTATCACAAAAACTTTTTCGCCTTCGTCCGGCATAGCGGTTCCCAGCGTGACCGGATGCGATCGTTCGACCGGCACGTTGACGCTGAGCAGGGCAAGATCGGCTTCTTCATCCGTGCCCAGCAATCCCGTTACTGGGTAGAACCTGCCTTTGCCGTCCAGGGTCTTAATCTCAGCCCGCTGGGCGCCGCGAACGACGTGCAGGTTCGTCAGCACCTGACCCGGGCGAAGGAAAAACCCGCTGCCGCTAATCAAGGCCTCGCCCTTAGCGTCGTAGGTTGTAACTGAGACTACCGACGGTTTGACCCGTCTAACCAGATCAGGAAGCGCTTCTTGTGCCGTGGCAACTGTGGCAGAGCCAACGAATAGAACCACAAGCAGCAATTGGGGGAAATTGCGTTTGAGCATGATGTGAATTCGTTTCTTTGTGTGGGCTCGAAAGGGTTCCGCGTAGCGTTTGCAGCCCGATTGATGTGGTCCCGTCGCGCTCGGTCGGCGGAAGTTTACTGCGGTTGGATTGGATCTGGTTCAGGTAAGAACCGGGCCCAAATTCTGTGTCGGGGAGTGCTCGGCGTTAGAAGAGGCCTAACCAGCCTGCCAAGCCTGGAGCCATGTTTACACGAATAATCCAAAGATTCAACACTTTTGACACAAATTGCCATCCCTCGATCCCATGTTTTGCTGATGCAGCCGAAAAAGAAAAGGCTGCCTTCAGTTGAAAGCAGCCTCAAGGTTAACAGCGACGGAGCAAGTCCGAGGCTTTACTTGATGATTCGCAGGATTACGGGCCCGCTGGGCGAAGCGATCGTCGTTGAGGGCTCCGTCGTCAGAAACAGGCCGAAGTCCGGCAACGCCACATTAGTGTTGTTCCTGTCCGTGTCGATGGTGGCGACGTTCGGCTTGCCCGAGTTCGAGGTCGAGCCTAGTCG